>JAHIZT010000092.1 GCA_018814355.1 Candidatus Thermoplasmatota archaeon
AGGATCATCATCACGTCATGCTGGAACGCGCCGGGGCTGAACCATAAGCCCCCTGCCACCTCCAATCTCTTGGAGACGGCTGTCTGCAGCAGGTTGATGCTGGCGTTGATGTGCCTATCAAGGCGCCATCCGCACTGGCATACGAACACCGCGCCCATTCGGGAATCTTGTATCCTCCCACATGTCGAGCCCGTTCTGCTGCTATGCCTGGGATAGTATTGGTCGACTCGAAGGTACGACTCCAGGCTTGACTCGACACCAATGACTGGCATCGCATCATTCACAGCGTTTCCTTTATCAAGACTCCGCCATCGCATGTAGTGCTGGGAGGTCAGGGCGTAACCGCCTGGATCTCCTCATCACCCGACTTGTTACAGAACAACTGGCTCGAAAGGATTAATACGTGACAGACGCTTGAGGACTGCCGGTGATGCGTTGAAGCGTGACATCATCTCAGTTCTGGACATGAAAGACGATTTCGAGGACATCCTAGCCAATGCTCTGAAGATGAAAAAGGATCCCGCCAAGAAGGGACAGAATCAGGATGTTCTCAAAGGCAAGGTGCTCGGGATGGTTTTCGAGAAGCCGAGCCTTAGGACAAGGGTCTCATTCGAAGTCGGCATGATGCAGCTCGGAGGTAAGGCACTGTACATCTCCCCGACCGAGATCAGCATCGGGAAGCGGGAGACGGTCTCAGACGTAGCCAAGATCCTTAGCAGGTACGTCAACGCCATTATGTACAGAGCTTTCAGCAACGAGATCATGAAGGAGCTGGCCAAGCATGCGTCAGTGCCCGTGATCAACGGTCTCGACGACATTGAACATCCATGTCAGTGCGCCGCTGACCTGCTCACGGTCCTCGAGAAGAAGAAGAAGCTTGCAGGGCTACAGCTGGTTTACGTTGGTGATGGGAATAATGTGTGCAACTCGCTCATGCTCGGGTGCGCGCTCACGGGGATGAACATGCGCGCGGCCACGCCGAAGGATTACAGGCCGAACGCGGACATACTCGCAAAGGCACAGGAGATCGCCAAGGGCAAGGGCGGCAAGATCGATGTTATGTCCAACCCGTTCCAGGCTGCCGAGGGTGCTGACGTGATCTACACAGACACGTGGGTCTCGATGGGTCAGGAAGAAGAGAAGGAACAGAGAGAGAAGATATTCCTGCCCTATCAGGTCAACGACAAGCTCGCTGAGAAGGCGAACAAGGGCTGGCTGTTCCTGCACTGCCTGCCAGCGCATAGGGGTTTCGAGGTCTCCGCGGAGGTAATCGACGGCCCGCACAGCGTCGTGTTCGACGAGGCGGAGAACCGCATGCACGCACAGAAGGCTATACTCGTCGCGGTCCTCGGGAAGTGAGCTGGGAACCGACGATCCCGTCCAGGATGGTCAGGAACTCGTCCCTCGTGTCTGAAGGGATCGTGGCGCCGGCCGCTATGTTGTGCCCGCCCCCGATTCCTCCGACTTTCTCGGCTGCGGCCCTTATTGCCACGGACAGGTCGAGCCCTTTCGATATCAGGTCCTGGGTCCCTCTACCGGATGCCTTGATCTTGGGGGATTCGGAGTACTCTGTCGATTCTGCGAACGCAACCATCGGAACGGTCCTATCCGCTCCCTCACTGCCCAGGAGCATCCCGGCGACAGTGCCTACGATAGTCTCCTCGATCTCATCTCCGGCATCGAAGAATTGGATGTTCTTCAGTCTGATCACGCCGCTTCCCTTGGCCCAGGTCAACGCCTTGCTAAGCGCTGAACGGTGGTCTCTAAGCAGAACCATGCCCTCTGACAGCGAGTCCCCGCGATTCCCAGCGCAGATGCGCAGGCCCACATCGGCCTTACCGTGTCTCCCGCAGGCGTTCAGGAGAGTGGCGAATTCCTTCGCGTCCCTGACCGGTGTGCCTCGTGCTTCTTTCGGAAGAACGTAGACCTCTCCTGTCATTCGATCAATCGTCTCCGGCTTTCTGCGCATGCCCTCGAGGTAGTCTCTCAGCGCAGTGACGATGGTGCTCTTCTCCGCGTCTGCGAGATCGGCCCAGGACCGCCAGGAATCACCCTCCTTGAGCTCTATGCCGAGCTCCAGTAGGAAGCTGAGCGCCCCCTCCTCGTTCCCACTGATCCGAGGAAGGAATGGGTCGCTCGAGAACTCGAGCAGCTTGTGGACTGGCCTTGTCTCCCTCCCGAAGTAACGGATGTCCTCGATGGCCTGGATGCTGCCGATCTCCTCAGCTTCGGCCAGAATCAACCTGTTGATCCCCTCTAGCCGTCGGGTCTTCTGATCCTGCAGGTCCCCGACCGCTCCTAGTATGGCCAGGTGGGCGAGGTCCATGTTCTTCTCATCCATGGCCAGCGCCGCGAGGAATGTGCTCCCAGCGCCGCTTAGGTCAGACGCTCCTGAGATACCGTGAAGCTGAGGATTAACGTGCAGCACGGTGCTGAAATCCGTCAGGAGCGCCTGCCCCTTCCTGGAACCAGGGGCGTATCCTGTCTCTGGCATGTGATGGTCCGTGACGACAGCTCTCATCCCCTCGAGCTTCGTGATCGAGCCGCTCCCGAGGTCAGTGAACCAGATCAGGTCGGCATGATCGCCTGCAAGAATCCCGATTGCGGCCTCATCGAGTTTCTTGAAGAATCGTGTCTTTGCATCCACGTTCGCGCGCCCGAGAGCTGCAGTTGCGATTGCGGCGGCGGATATTCCATCTGCATCGATGTGTGTGGCGACGACGGCCGATGAAGCATTTCCGAGTGCATCCGCTGCAATCTCGGCCGATGCCCAGAGTCCGGCCGGGATTGCGGATGATAGGTCCTTCTTTCCCATGCGATCACCCCAGGACTCCGAACGTTCTCAATGCAATGATGGTCAAGAGGACAAGGCCGATCAGAACGAAGCCTTTGACGGTCCTCTGTATGATGAATATGAAAAGCGCGAACACGACCAATGCGACAATCAGCGCAAGAAACCCGTCCATCCCGAACCCCTAAGCACTGATTGATTATTCAACCTTTCCAGCGACCCATGACCGCATCGAAGGTCTGTCTCTTAAGAGACATGTACACGTGCTCCGCGAGCGTCTTGAGGTTCCTGCAATCCTCAGTATTGTACTCGACGAGCAGGTCCAGAGCGTTCCGCTTGCCGTGCTTCTCCCAGAGCTTCCATAGATAAACCGCATTCTCGCCCGTCATGTACGCAACCCTCTTGTCTCTCTCGATACCCAGGTCGGCCTCTATCCGTTTGAGCCCACCAGCATAGCCAAGGCGCCTGAGCGGGTATCTGAGGTCAACATGTGGTATCTCTGGGATGACCCCTGGGAACTGGGATTCTATGACCGGCAGGTCGAAGGACGCGCCGTTGTAAGTGACAATCATCCCTGCTTTGCCTAGGATCGCTTCCAGGTTGTCGCGTGTGAGGCCCATTCCCCTGATAAGGGAGTGAACTCGTGCTCCGTCGTATATCCCGACCATGGTGATGGGCGATCTCAACGACAGTCCCGTCGTCTCGATGTCCAGAAAGACCACTTGGCTGGAGAAATCGTTCAGGCACCTCCACTGATCCCTGTTCCTAAGATGGGTGGCGAAATAGCCGGTCTCGAACCTATTGAGCATTCTCTCAGCGGTCCTGAGCTCGTCATCCATGATGTGCTTCATCCCGTCAGATATGCCTCGAACAGTGGCTTCGCCCATGAACTCCTTCCAATCGGTGATCCCACGCGTCCACAGCGTGCGTTCACGCTGCGGTCCAATGCCTCTCAGTAGGAGGAAGGAGTTGCGGAGCATCCACCAACAGACGCCGCTCAATGCTATTTAAGCAATCATCGACTCGGGCAAAAGTAGTCAGAAGGTTGTTAAGCGATGCTAGCCTACTCAAGGTCGTGAATCGGAAGGGATACCGGGTGTGCGACGGCGTCGAAATATTCGCAGGCGGAGCGGCGCTGATCAAAGACGACAACACGCTCGTCGTCGCCGACATGCATCTTGGCAACGAGGCCTCGCTAGAACACGAAGGCCTGAGCATACCTCGCGTCCAGACTCGAAAGATCGAGCAATACATGAAGATCATGGTTGCCGCACTTGAACCTTCCAGGGTGATCGTTGCGGGCGACCTCAAACACAACTTCTCGAGCAATCTGACCCAGGAGTGGCAGGACGTTCATGCATTCGTCAAGATGCTTGGCGGGAGCGTCCCGCTCGAGGTGATCAAGGGCAATCATGACAATTTCCTGGGCTTGATCCTGCGGGAATATGATGTCCCGCTACGCCGTGAAACGGTCTGCGGGGACATCAGGGTAGTTCACGGTCATGTTGGCTCGTTGACAGGCAAGATGACCATAATGGGACACATCCATCCGTCAATCAGGCTGAGGGATGGCGTGGGAGCATCGCTGAAGGACCAATGCTTTCTCTTCGACGATAGCAGGGGCGTGTTGATACTCCCAGCATTGAGCCTCATCTCTCCAGGTACTGATGTCATCAGCCAGGAATCATCTGACAGCATTTCTCCCCTCCTGTCTGATGACGGCTTGTCCAGCTTCACGCCCATCTTGTTCTCGGGCGAGAAGGTCTTGGAGTTCCCAACGGTGGGGGAGTTGAGGAGACTCCGACGGTTCCAATGATCACAGTGTCCTCCGACTTAGAGTCAGTCGGTAGTTTTCGAAATGTATTTCTACAGAGAACGTTCTCCGATTCTCGGGGGTATTCAAGTTGGTTGAGGAGAAGAAGTTATCGAAAGCCGAAGTGAAGAGGACCATCGCCACGTCGCTTGCAGCGGCGTTCGGTTTTGTCATTGCGTTGTTGTGGAACAGTGTCGTGCAGGGCGGACTCAAGGTTGGTGGAATAGACACAACCTTCGTGGATATTGATCTTGTAGGATGGCTCATCTATGTCGTCACAGCAGTTGCACTGACGATATTCATGGTAATCCTGATCATAGTGGTCGGTCGTTGGAGCAGCAAGTAGTCGGATTTGCCGCACCTGCGCAGTGACTCGTTGAATCCTCTATCAGCGTCAGCGTTGAACTGTGCGATGCGTCAGGGGCGGCTGCGGATAAGCAGCCAACAGAGGATATGGCATCGTCTGCACCGTCAGGTTCTCTGCCCCTTGTTGCCTTCCGAAAAGACTTATGTATCCGCATCCTCATCCGCACATGGCCAGGTGTGATTGGTGCCAAAAGGTATCTACGTCAGCGATGCGGACGTCGAGATGTCCAAAGACATCGAGAGCCTCAGGATCGACAGGCACCTCACTTCCGACTTGTCCTCTCGGCTTCCGGGCCGGAGGCGAAAGATGATCGACAGGATAGAGGAGTATGGAGGCAAGAATCCTCTCGCGGTCGTGCCCTTGCTCGTTAAGCACTACGATGATGACGATCCCAAGGTCAGGAAGCAGATAAGGGCAAGCCTCGCAAGACTCACACAATCTGAGCTGGGCGAGCTGGCGTTGGTTGAGTGCATGTTCAGTCGACACCCGTTCATAGCCTCCACTGCCGCTGCGATCCTTGAGGAGAGGAACTTCAACAGCGTCAACTTGTTGTCGTACTACAGACAAACCGAGAACCTCATCATGCAGGCACGCAAGACTGATGTGTTCTGCCAGGATGTGGAGGAGCTCGTTACCGATTCGATTGACACTTATAAGGAGGGCAGGTTCGACCAGGCCATGACCAACATGATGATGGCCAAGGACCTGCTCGAGGACAGGCTCGAGTGGCATGGGCATCTCACTGGATACATCAGGGACGTTCTCAGGCTCACGCCCGTGTTGGGCAGGAGCGGCGTTCAGATAGACGCGATCCAGGACTCGATCAGGAACGTCTCCTCCGCGATGCAGACACGCGAGTACAACGACGCGAGATCTCTCCTCGACCTAAGGCGACATGAGACGAGACTCTGGAAGCAGCTCTGGAGCCTCGAGGAGTATGTGACCAAGCGGATCAAGGTGAAGCCACTGACTGAGCTTATGGTCCTGCGCGAAACTGACAAGCATCTTCTAGATTCGTTCATCAGACTGCACTTGTCTGTCGAAGGGCTGATCCAGGGGGGCAAGGCGGTCGACGCCCTGAAGATTGTGGAGGAGTTCATCAGGGACGAAGTGTCCGCGGAGTACTTGGCCAAGGAGGGCAAGAGGTTGGACTCCAAAGACGAGGCCGCTTGGTACACCATGTGGTCGGTCGGCCTCGGTCTCCTGAAACTGGTCTCGCCCGTCGTCCCCAATCTGGCTGAGGAGTTCTACCAGCAGTACTTCCGTGACCGCGAAGGTTCTCCTAGCATACACACCGTCCCGTGGCCTGAGCCTTTCGCTCAGGCCGAAGCCCCATCTGGGCCTCCAGCCAAGCCTAAGAAGGGCAAACCCGCTCAGAAGTAGGCTCTCAGAGAGATGGGGACCAGAACTTCGAGTCTTTCTTCTTCTTGTCCCACGAGATGACTGTCCTCATGCCATCGACCCCAACTTTGATGCAATCAGCCATGTTCTGCTCGAAGTCAATCACCTTCTCGGTGGGGTGCCAGGGCACGACATCCGAGACAGTGCATATCGCGCCCGCCCTGAGCCCGAACAAGGAGCACAGGGTGAAGATGGTGGCGTTCTCCATCTCGATATTCTTCACTTTCATCTTCTTCGCGTCCGCAAGCCTGTCGACCATGAACGAGGGCATGTAACCTGACTGTGACATGGGCACTATCTTCCCGTCCTTCAAAACCTTGTTTTCGCTGTAGAATCCGTCCACGGAGAGGCATATGCCGACATCGAACCTGGATTTGGATCTCCTGGCGCTGTCGATTAGGGCGAGCACGATCTCGTGGTCCGCGACAGCTGGATACTCGGGCCATGCATAGCTCTTGCTCGTCCCGTCCGCGCGTACTGCCCCAGTCGCAACAACGAAATCCCCCTTCTCGAGCCCGTCTGCAATGCCTCCGCTCGTGCCCATCCTTATGAATGTTTCCGCGCCGAGGTTCGCCATCTCCTCGATGAGGATCGCTGTCGACGGACCGCCTATGCCAGTGGAGGCAGCGGTGACTGGCGTGCCATCGAGCTTTCCGCTGAACACCGTGTATTCCCTGTACTGCCTGACCTTCTTGGAACCGGAGAGCATCGATGCGATCTTTGGAACCCTCTCGGGCTCTCCGCTCAGAAACACGTACTTCTCTACCTCACCAGGTTCAAGGCCTGTGATGAGCTGCTTGTTCAATTGCACCAGCCTCCGAATGACGGAATACGAATGCCAATAACCCTAGATAAGGTCGTTGGAGGGCTCCTGTCAGAGGACGACGAGAAGCACGACAGACAGCACCATCCCGAAGTACGTGCTCATCAGAACGACTCCTCCCAGCCGTGTAATCCCCATGCCCCTGATCATGAACAGCAACAGTATGAAAGTCGAAAGGTTCAGAACCAAGATCATCGGGAGTATCTCCGTGCGGCCAAACTCGAAGGGTTTGATTATTCCCATGAGCCCGAGCGTCAGGAGCATTGTGACAATGCTAGCTCCGATTCCTTCTCCCAGTGCCAGGTCGCCGAACCCTCTCCTGGCGGCGTGATACGATGCGGCTATGTCCGGCAGCGTGGTACCGAGCGCGACGAGCGTAATGCCGACGAGCCAAGGGTCCAGGCTGAAATCGCTGGTCATCCTGAGGATGCCCCTAACGACCAGTTCCGCTCCCATGACTGTCCACAGGATGCCGAGCACGAGCCATTGGAACCCTGCCCTGATCTCGACCTTCTTCCCGAAAAGCTGCCCCATTAGCTCCAGCTGAATCGTGGCATCTTTCAGGCTCTCCTCCAGTTCCTTGGGGTCTGACACCCGCTCTGCCAGAAGCAGGTTCATCGTGTATGGTACGAAGAGTATCATGAGCACCACTCCCTCGAAGAACGTGAGAGATCCATCCATCAGCAGCACGGACGCGACGATCGTGACCGTCATGAGAAAGACCGCGTCCCGCATGATAATCTCCCTAGTGATCTTCAGAGGGACTATGATGGCCGTCAGTCCGATGACGAATGCTATGGTGACGACGTTGGATGAGAGAGCGTTCCCGAGCGCTATGTACTTGCCTCCCGCCTCGAGAGCTAGTATCGACACGATCACTTCAGGCATGGCGGCAAGGGTCGAGACCACAAGCATGCCAATAACAAACCTGCTGATGCCGAAGTTCTTGGACACGGCCACTGCGTTGTCAGTGATGAACTTGGCGCCCTGGTTAAGAACGATGAAACCTACTGCGACTATGGGTATGAACGCCAGTGAAGCAGCATCTACCATGTCCCATCCCGAGCGATATCCTAGGTTTCGACATGGCATCCAACGATATATGGGTTTTCGAGAGAGTTCGTGGTTTTTTGTCCCTGTAAGAGGATGTAAATTGCTCAGACGCATTCCCTGGTCGCATGAAGGGAACGTACTGCCTGATCACCCTCCTTCCGACAAAGACGAGGATTCATGTAGGAGCCCTAGGGGTGCATGTCTTCCCGGGAGGCGTATACGTCTATGTCGGTTCAGCATTGAAAGGCATAGAAAACAGGGTCCGGAGGCACAAATCCTCGGCGAAGAGGATGAAGTGGCACATCGACTACTTCCTCGAGAAGGCAAACATACTGTCCACTGTGGCCATTCCCTGTGAAACTAAACAGATCGAGTGCGAGGTCGTTCGCACGCTTCTGCAGTGCGAAGGTGCGAGAGCGCTGCTAAGGGGTTTCGGTTCCTCTGACTGCACGTGCGAGTCGCATCTCCTATACTTCGGAGACCAAGACGCCGAATGGGCCTTCGAGACGATCTCCATGCGTCTGTCCATGTTGGACTGCATGTACCCGAGATCCGTCCCAAGAGCTGCCAAAACCGATTGACAGGGACAAGGGTTTTATCGGTTCTCTACGGTTACCGTCATGAAATGGCGCAAGAACTGAGTTCGGCGTTCCTTGCTTTCCTCGTGATAGGGCTAGTCCTGTTGCTGTTCTACCTGTACATCACATCCATTGAGAAGGTCCTCGAGCGGATAGGTTTCACGAAGGGAGAAGCCAGCACTGTCCTTACCCTGACGCTGTTCATGGGATGGCTGACGATTCCGCTCTTCCCCTACGCCGACTGGTGGATAGGGATCAGCGTGGGCGGAGGCATCATCCCGCTGATCGTCTGCTACATCCTCTTGAGATCGAAGAGGGTTGGCGTTGCCGAGGGAGCCATAGGCGTCATAATCGTAGCGTATGTCACATACTTCATCACGAGGGCGGAGGCGGGCGTAGGTATAGTGGCCGATCTTGAGTTCGCATTCGCTCCAGCGTTGGCGGCCGGCCTGTATTCCTTGTCCGCCTTCTGGATCGACATTAGGAAGGCAGCATCCCTGGCGTACTTCTGTGGCGTCGTCGGGACACTCGTCGGAGCCGACGTGTTCCACCTCGGCGAGATCCTGGCCAGCTCCCCGCCTGCAGGTGAGTTCGCCGTACTCAGCATTGGCGGGGCTAACATATTCGACATGGTCTACATGACCGGCATTGCAGCGGTCCTCGTGGACATCTTCGTCCTAAGGGTCATGAGGCAGGAGAAGAAGCACGGATTTGAGAGGGTTGTATCGGATTGGGAGAAAGGTGCTGAAGGCCTCCCGTACGCACGCGACATGACGCCTGCGCCCAAGTTGGAACCTGGAAAGAAAGGGCGCATCCAGTAGTCACACGCTACTCGTGCCTGCTTTTGAGCGCCTTTCCAACAGCATCACCGTCGCAAGAGATGCCAGGGCTAGGGCAGCCACTATCACGAACGCGTAGTCTGGATTGTTCAGCTCGTCAGCAACTATCCCGCAGATGAATACCAAAATGGCTCCACCCCCGAGCTGGAACCCGAACAATATGCCGAAAGCAGTCCCTCTCTCGCTAACGTCTGTGATATCGGTCGTGATCGCGAACAGAGCAGGATAGGTGGTGAACAGGAACGCCCCGTAGACCGCGAGCACTGGCGCGACGACATACCATTCAGTCGTGAACGCCAGGAATAGCATGGCGATTGCCGAGATGAGGTACCCTGAACTCATTAGAGCGTATTTCCCGAACCGTGCGCTCATCATGCCGAAGTAGTATGAGGTGACCGTGCCTACCCCGATCCATACGGCGAAAATGAGGTCCGCGTTTCCTGCGGACCAGTCGTGCACCTTTGTCAGGTTCACAGGCCCGAAGTAACTGGTGACCTGGTACAGAGCGCCTCCAGCCACAATCGGAATCGTGAGAAGCCACATTTTTGACAGCGTATGCTTCGAGCGGATCCTGGGCGTAGACTTCTCGATTTTGGTCTTGATATGCTTGTCCTTGATCGTTGCGAGGCCAAGGATCACGGCGGTGAAGTTGAGCCCTGCCCAGAGGAGACATGGAGCTTTCCAGGTGAAGAGCTCGCCGAGGAATCCGGAGGTTCCTAGGGCCATGATCACTCCGAAGTTGCCGACCCCGCTCTGCACTCCAAGGGCGGTTTCGAGATATGGGCCAGAGAATTCCCTGGTAATCCAGCTTGTCCCGACAGGATGGTAGAATGCCCCACCGATCCTCATCGCTATGACTGCCAGAAGCACGCCCATGAAGTCGTTTACGAACAGCAGCAAGAGGAATGACACTCCCATCAATGACGCTCCGATCTCAAGCAGGAACCTCGAGAATACACGATCCGCGTACATCCCGACTACAAACTGGATGACGACTGTGATGAGTATTCCGAACCCGAGGAACCCGACATCGTAATATGAGAGGTCCATCTCGCGGACGAGTATCGGAATCAATGCGACCAGCGCCATCAGAGTGCCATCATTGCATGCGTGATGGAAGCTGATGAGCCAAAGCAGTCTAGGCGTTCTTCCCATATGCCGGTCAAGCGCCCTCAATGTGTAGCACAGATAAGTTGCTTTGCAGAGTCTTTTTACCGTATCAGGAGGTTTAGCCATCATGCTGGGATTCCCGCACGGGATGAGGCCTTCCACTCTCGACGAGAGGAAGGAGTTCTACACGCACGAGTTCGATGTTCGCGCTGTCTCGCGATGGATCGGAGGCCGGAGAGGGGCTTTGAAGTTCGCGATGATACCTGGCCGCCGTTCCGGGATAGTAGCCCCACGCCACGCGAAGGACATGGACAATGTCGTCATCATCGATGATTGGCATCGCGCAGGCGATGTCCGGTCGTACGCTCTTGACTACCTTCCAGAGGGTTTGTACTACGACAGGAACCGATACGTAGATGTCTCCAAGTGCGCCCGATGTCTTAGGAGACGGGGAGCCTGCTTCGAATGCGACAACTACGGCGGCCAGCAGCTTGCATTCGACCTTGATCCTGAGAATGTCGACTGCCCATATCACGGACACATTGGGGAGAAGATGCAGAGGGACAGGGGCATGTCCTTCTGTATGATCGAGTTCAAGTCGGTGAGGCGTCAGGCGGTCGAATTGGCCGCCGAGCTCAGGGAAGACTACGAGGATGTGAGCACCGTATTCTCCGGACGTGGTTTCCATGTCGTAGTGGATGACGAGAGCGCGTATGCCCTCTCGAAGAAGCGGCGGACAGACCTTGCGAGCCGTATCGGCAAGCGGTACGACATAGATGAATGGGTCACCGCAGGAGGATCTCGTCTGATGCGCCTGCCATTCTCGCTAAACGCGTTAGTCTCCAGAAAATGCATGATAATTAAAGAGGAAAGAGATTTGGTGGGGTTTGATCCTAGGACCTCGAAGTTGGTTTTGCCAGAGTTCGTGCGTCAGCGTTCCTTGCATGCACGGACTTCTTTTCCTCGGTTGTAACTCTTCTTCTTGGAAGATTTCCCGGCCTTCTTGGTTGCTTTCTTTCTTGGAGCCATTCTTCGTCCCTCCCAGAACAGAGGAGTTTAGTCTCCCGAGTTACCTCTTCTTCTTGGCCTTCTTCTTTGCCTTCGTCTTCTTTGCTGCTCCACACTTGCCACAAGACATGTTGGTTTCCTCCTTTTTGGTCTACTCAGGGATCAGTCCCTGCTATTCGATGCGTCTGTCTCCATCCAAGAGCCGTCTTTCGCGAGCGTTCTGCTCTTATCGCGCCGCATCCTTGTGTCCATATAGGCATTCATGACATATAAGTGTCTTTTCATTTGCGTGCATTTCTCCGCGCGAATGAGCACAATAGCAGACGAAGACCATTCAATTGTCATTGCTTTCTCGGTGGGATGAGATTATCGTGCAAAGATTTTATAGACCAGCTATCTATATGTCGTCGGCACAAGGAGAGTTCGAACCATTGCCCCAGAGCGATGAGACAAGGAAACTGAAGATCTGTCTGATCGGCGACGTTGGAGTCGGCAAGACGAGTCTCATACGACGCTTCGTTCTCGATGCCTTCGATGACAAGTACATTGCGACGATTGGAACGAAGGTGACGAAGAAGGAGATCGAGGTCAAGGACCCAAAGACCGGCGCCCCTCAGCGAGTGATTCTGCTCGCCTGGGACATCATGGGCCAGCCGAGTTTCAGAGAGGTCCTGCGAGAGGCGTATTTCTACGGGGTCGAGGGTTCGCTTGCAGTATGTGATGTCACCAGCAAGGAGAGCTTGGGCGAGCTCAGGTACTGGATCAAGGCGATGACATCGACTACCGGGAAGGTGCCAATTGTTTTCCTGGGGAACAAGTGCGACCTTCGGGAGGAGACGCGCGTGCCGTTCCAGGACCTTGAGGTATTTGCGAAGAAGCACGATTCTCCGGCAATGCTCACATCCGCGAAGACTGGTTACAATGTGGAGCAGGCCTTCTCAACGCTTGTCGAGATGATGTTGTACCCGAAATGATTTTCCCTGTCGGTCATCGGTCATCTGTGAAGGATAATATCTGTGCTACTCGTTCACGTGTCGTCGGGTATAGCATGAACTTGAGACACGCTAGCGCAGTGTACTACAACTGCAAGGCTTACACATTCGATCGTTTCAAGAAGTCCGCTCGTGCGATCGCTGTCGATGACGGCAGGATCGTCGGCGTTGGCGGAGATTACGAGATCAAGAGGAATGCCCCAAGGGGCAGCGACAAGTACGATCTCCGAGGCAAGATTGTAGTCCCAGGTTTCATAGACTGTCACACGCACTTCATCCAGATGGGTGTCGACTCGAGGAACGTCGATCTCTCAAAGACAAAGTCGTTTGGAGAGGCCCTGGCCCTTATTCGAGAAGCGGCTAGGCGCATCCCAGATGACGAGTGGGTTATTGCGACGAACTGGAAGGAGAGCGGGTGGGTCGATGGCAGGTT
This sequence comes from Candidatus Thermoplasmatota archaeon, assembly GCA_018814355.1. Taxonomy (NCBI): domain Archaea; kingdom Methanobacteriati; phylum Thermoplasmatota; species Thermoplasmatota archaeon. The sequence goes on from JAHIZT010000092.1 coordinate 13,209, forward strand.
CATCACTAGAAAAGACCTGGACGATTGTTGTCCTGGACATCCCTGTGTCGCGCATCGTGTTTGCGGCCACATGTCCACAATCAACTCCAAGGCAATCTCTGAACTATGCATCGATGCCAAGACGCATGATGCGTGTGTCGACTCTTCTGGAAGGCTCACGGGTGTCCTCAAGGAAAGCGCCGTGGCCATTACTCGTGCAGCGACCGCCCCCGACATCGCAAAGAAGACCAAGGGGTTGGCTGCGGCCACCAGGATGGCGCACTCTCTCGGGGTCACTTCGATCAACGACAACGGGGAGTCCGAAGATTTCGAGGTCTACAGAGTTGCGGAGAGGAACGGTAAGCTAAGAGTCCGCGTGTGGTTCAATACTCCCTCAGGCAACTTGGATTCGATGCTTAAGATGGGCCTGTCTACCGGCATCGGCTCTGATTTCCTCATGCTGGGCGGCCTGAAGATCTTTTGCGACGGCGCACTCGGAGCAAGGACGGCCGCTCTATCAGAGGAATACAGCGATGACAGGGGGAACAAAGGGATGCTCGTTCAGCCGATGTCCGATCTAGATGACCTCGTTAGAAGGGCAAACGAGGCCGACATACAACTCGCGATCCACGCCATAGGCGATGTGGGAATCGACGTGACGATCCAGTCCCTTGCGTCAGCACTCGCGAAATCCCCCAAGAAAGATCACAGGCACAGGATCGAGCATCTGGAGTTGCCGACCGCGGAGCATTTGAAGGAAATGCGGAAGCTGGGACTGATTGCATCTATGCAGCCGAACTTCATCGGTGAGTGGGGAGGCACCGACGGGACGTACCTCTCGCGGCTTGGTGCGAAGCGCACCGCCAGAAACAACCCGCTCAAAGAAGTCCTAGCGTCGAAGGTTAGGCTGGTCTTCGGCTCGGACTGCATGCCGCTCTCGCCGTTGTACGGCATTCACTCGGCAGTCAATGCACCGCATCCGGCGCAGAAGATATCAGCTCTTGAGGCGTTTGCGGCGTACACGAGGGATGCAGCCTCCGCATCTTTCAGCGAGGGTGCGAAAGGGATGCTCACGCAAGGCAAGCTAGCGGATTTCGTCGTGCTCTCTGACAATCCGTTCGAGAGCCCTTCGAAGATATCCTCAATGCGAGTCTTGAAGACCGTCGTCGGTGGCGATGTGGTCTATGAGAGGCCGCGAGCCAGGAGTCGATGCTGGGATGAATGACAGAATCAAGTCAGTGGTGACTGAGGAGGCGCCCAACCCGATCGGCCCTTACTCTCAGGCCATCGTAGTCGGAGGATTCGTTTTCTGCTCTGGGCAATTGGGTCTGGATCCGAAAGTGGGAGAGCTAGCGGGGACCGACGCTCCAGCCCAGGCGGATAGAGCAATCAAGAACCTGAAGGCGGTCCTCGAGACAGCCGGAAGCAGTCTGGACCTGGTCTTCAAGGTGACTCTGTACCTCAAGGACATGAGGGATTTTCCGGCGGTGAACGAGGTCTATGCAAGGCACTTCGGGAATGCGAAGCCGGCAAGGAGCACGGTCGAGGTGTCCGCACTTCCGAAAGGAGCACTCGTGGAACTAGATGCAGTCGCCTTGGTTCGTTAGGAAAGCAATTCGGGATTCGTCAGAAAGTACTATACTATGGAGCCCGATTTTGGGATTGGAGCCGGAGACAGATGTTCGAGATTCAGGTGGCCAAGGGAGCGAAACCCAGTGGCGGCACCCTTGTGAGCGCATTTCCTAGCGTCGGAATGGTCGGAAGCATAGCTGGGAGCTTCATCGCAGAGTCCCTCAAGATGGAGCGAATAGCATACGTGCTCTCGGATGATGTTCCGCCCGCAGCGCTCGTTCAGGACGGGATTCCTGGATACCCTCTGAGGATCCTCGGATACAAGAATCTCTCGATCGTGGCCTCAGAGTTCCAGATCCCTCTTTCGGTGTCATCGCAGCTCGCAAAGACTCTTTTGGAATGGTCGGGCTCGAACGGATACGATCTTGTCCTCTGCCTTGAGGGATTGATGTCTGGCCAGGAGGCGGAGCCCACGAAGGAGGTCAGGGTGTTCGGGGTAGGGTCGACACAGCATGCGCGCGATCTCGTCTCAGCTGCCGGAATAGAGCAGTTCAAGATCGGCATGATCACGGGGGTCTCTGGTGCCTTGCTCAGCGAGGGCGAAAGGCTCGCGAAGCATGTCATATGTCTGCTCGTCGAAGCGAACGCGATGTACCCGGATGCCAGAGGAGGTGCCAAGCTGGTCGAATCTGTCACGAAATTGCTTCCCAATGTCCAGGTGGACCTGAAAGAGCTCCGCAAAGAGGCGGAGATGATAGAGGAGAACGTAAAGGCCACTGTGGAGAAGACCAAGGAGATGCTCGCAGCAAGACAGAGTCAGGCGGAACGCCTGGGGAAGTCGTACATGTATGGCTGACGCTGTCCGCAGATCTCGGAGGCTGAAGGACCTCGTCGAGGATTCCAGGTGCTGGGCCGCTTCCGACCTTATCCGGAACCTGGACGAAGAGATGGAAAGGGTCGAACAGGGCTTCATCCACATGATATGGGGGATTGATGACAAACCCGTCACGAGGATGCTCAGGCCACTCCCGATCGCGCCGAAGTTCAGAACATCGGAGTCGGAGAAGGAGATATCACTCGAAGTCGAACTTCCCAATGTGCCCGAGGAGAACATGCGGGTCAATGTCGACAGGAACAAAGTCGAAGTGTTCGGATGCACGGATGAGGCCCAATGCAGGCCATACTACCTAGGCGTGGAATCCAGGGAGATCTTGGACCCCGACTCGTTGAAGATGAGGCTCATAGGATACTCTCTCGAGATCAAGGTGCAGAAATCTCAGAAGAAGCGAGTCATGGTGAAGTAGAGCGTCGATTCTGCGTTGATTGAGAATCGTCTCGGTTCATGCAT
>JAHIZT010000093.1 GCA_018814355.1 Candidatus Thermoplasmatota archaeon
CGGGGTCGAACCGTAGACCCCCTGCCATCCCGTTCGAGATGGCTCTCTGCAGCAGGTTCAGGCTGGCATTGATGTGTCTGTCGAGGTGCCAGCCGCAATCGCACTTGAACTCAGTGCCCATTCGGGAATCTTGTATTCTCCCACATGCCGGGCACTTTCTGCTGCTGTATCCTGGATCCACTTTGACAATCGGGATCCCTCTCCACTGCGCCTTGTACTCGATGACCTGGTGGAGCTTCCGCCGCGGCCACATGCTCAGACGTCGGTTGAGTTTCTTGTTCTTCTTGAGTCTCATCCCCTTCAAATCCTCGAGCACTATAGCGGCTTTCCTACCTTCTGCGAACTTGAGTACTGAGTTCGCCACCTGATGCATCCTGTAATCGACCCTATTGTGCTCCCGTCTTCCCTCTCTCCTGCATAGGGAGCGAGCCGTGCGTCGATCATGAGACTTCTTCGTCTGCAGATTCCTCCGTCGGTCATGATGCCTCTGCTGGATGATGGACACATCGCGATAGTCCGCCTTCACTGCCACTCCGTTGTCGCCTTTGACGAACAATCCGTCAAGGCTTCGCTCGTTCGTGTCGAGCGAGAGCACAGATTCGGGAGTGTAAGCTCTGGGCGCTTCCTTCCTGAAGGCGATGATGACTCGGTCCGGAAGAACCGTAAGCGACCCGAGAGTGAGGGTCTCGTCGTCGAGATACTTGCGATGATACTGGCTCACGACCAGGTTGAGCTTGACATGGCAGCCAGCCCTAATCGGAAGGTCGATAGATCCAGATTTCCGATCCAGCTTGTAAGCCTGGTTCTCTGCCTTCATCATTAGGCGTCTCACATACGGGATTCTGCACGCAACACCTTTGCGAACGCGCCTGCGATAGTTCTTAAGAACGCCGCCAGCTACCTCGAACGCTGATACAAGATGTTGGGAATACATCCTCGGATGTTCTTGACGGAAATCTTTGTACGCGGATCTGATCAAGGCGTTTCTCGACGTCACTCTCGCTTGGAAACCGGTCCGAACCGCATTATTGACTGCCAATCTGAAGTCCTCAAGCAGTGACTTCGCTTCCGATGGGAGGTCCGTGTCTAGCCGGAAGACGACTCTCTTGATCAGCATCTAATCCTTGACTATGACCAGTACATAACACTTCTCCGACTACATGTAGCAATTGAGGCCCGTGGCCACACTTTCTGACGGCTTCACCACCCGAATCTTTCCCGAACCTGTCTTGAGGAAAGGATTAATACGGACCCGTCGTTAACTCGCGAACGAGACTGTGAACGACCTTCAGGATAGGATTCTGAAACTCAAGAAGGAGAGGCACGCGATCATCCTAGGCCACAACTACCAGAGGAAGGAGGTCCAGGAGATATCGGACTTCTTGGGGGATTCGTACGGCCTGTCGGTTCAGGCGTCGAAGATCGATGCGAAGGTCATCGTCTTCTGCGGGGTGGATTTCATGGCGGAGTCCGCGAAGATATTGAACCCTGAGAAGACCGTTCTCCACCCCGATCTGAAGGCGAAATGCCCTATGGCCGCGATGGTAGATGTAAGATCTCTCAGGGAGCTCAAGGCCGAGCATCCGGGCGCTCCCGTCGTATCATACGTGAACACGTCGGCCGATGTCAAGGCTGAGTCGGACATCTGCTGCACATCAGCCAACGCCGTCAAGATCGTCCAATCGCTTCCCGATAAGAAGATCATATTCGTGCCGGACACCAACCTGGGCCTTTACGTCCAGAGGTTTGTGAAGGACAAGGTGATCGTGCTATGGCCGGGCTACTGTCCTACCCACATGAACATCACCGCCAAGGACCTCCAGGAGCTCAAGAGGCAGCACCCGCAAGCGGAGATCCTGGTTCATCCAGAGTGCACCCCCGACGTGATTGATTATGCGGACTTCGCTTACTCTACCGAGGGGATCATCAGACATGTCGTGGCGTCTCAGAAGCGCGAGTTCATAATCGGCACCGAGGAGAACATGCTACACAGGCTCAGAAAGGAAGCTCCCGGGAAGATATTTCACTCCCCTCCCAATGCCTCATGCCCCAACATGAGAGAGATAACTCTGGAGGATGTTCGCGACTCGCTCCTCAAGATGCAGTTCAAGATTGAGCTCCCTGCGGACATCATCAAGAAGGCCAGGGTTCCCCTGGAGCGGATGATCGCAGCTGGACGCTGACCCGATAGTGTTTCTCAAACGGAATTGACCAGATCCCACGCTGGTCCCACGACGAAATAGATGCCGAAAGCCATCATCA
>JAHIZT010000094.1 GCA_018814355.1 Candidatus Thermoplasmatota archaeon
GGGACGAAGTCACCATAGTGCGGCACAGACCGCGAATAGAGGCATGTCCGATAGCCCCAACGGATCCGTGAAGATGAAGGGATTTCAGAAGAAGATAGTCGATATCGAACAGGCATAGCGGGACATTTCAACATAGAGGTCTTTTCCGAGTCGAGGCTCAAACCCCTTCCTCTTCCCTACTTCGAACGTTTCTAGTCCGATCCGAAATCGAAGACAAGAAGCTTGGTTCCTCGTCGCTCAGATTGCACATCTCTGCAATAAGCTTCAGCCTCTCCTCTCTGGAGACCTTGTAGAATCCCTCTGTTCCCGAGTTGGAAACCATGAGAATGCCCCTGAATGCGCCCAACGATGGTCTTCCATCCGTTCTCAAGTCTTTTCCTGTCATTACGAAACGATAATATCCAGATTACTCGGTTCATGGGTCGTGGCAAAGGCATCCGCCCCAGGCAAGCTGATACTGTTCGGCGAGCACTTCGTCGTCTACGGACTTCCAGCGATCGCTACGGCGATCGAGGCCAGGACCGTTGCTAAGGTGAAGCAGGCCAGGAAATTCTCGCTCCAGGACAATAGGCCGGAGACGCCCGGATACAAGAAAGAGAAGCGTGACCAGCAGTCCGATTCTATCCAGAGGATTCTCAAGGTCATGGGACTCGAGGGGGAGAAGGTCAGCATCGAGCTCGGCGGTAATTTGATCGCCGCAAGCGGTGTCGGGGCATCCGGGGCGAGCTCCGCCGCTATCGCCGCCGCTCTCAACGAGGAGTTCAAACTCGGCAAAGGCATCGACGAGATCAACGATGTAGCGTACGAGGGAGAAAAAGGATACCACGGGGTGCCGAGCGGTATCGACAACTGCTGTTCCACCTACGGAGGGTTCATCCTTTTCAGGAAGGACCTCAAGACTGGGAAGGGCATCGTCAAGCAGCTGCACTCAAAGGCGATTTTGTCGATTGTCATCGGCAACACGGGCATCACCAGCAACACCACGGAGGTCGTCGAGGATGTCAAGAGGGAGAAGCAGAGAGATCCGGACAGGTTCAGTAGAATGCTTGACGACTATTCCATGATTATCAAGGAGGCGGAGAGCTCTTTGGACAATGGGGACTTGAGGAAGATCGGACTCCTTATGAACATGAACCATCTGCTTCTTGAGGAAATGGATGTCTCCTGTCCTGAACTGGAGGAGCTAGTCGATATCGCCTCCAATAGCGGAGCGCTGGGTGCGAAGCTCACCGGGACCGGGAGAGGTGGTCTGATGATCGCGCTGGTCAATAATGAAACTGAGGGTACGGTCGCATCTGCCATGGAGAAGGCGAGTTTCAGGTCAGAGATCACAAGGATAGGCGCAGGAGGTGTGAGGGTGGAACATGACGGTACAACCTGTTGATATCAAAGAGACTGTTCGTATCCTATGACGTTTTGTGCGGAAACCGCAAGTTGTTAGCCAGTAAGACGTGTTGGAAGGTCAATCAGGCCGAATTGACGGCTCGGCTCAAACCCCTTTCTTCTCCTTCTTCCGAGTCGGATTCGAGAACCAAAGTGCAAGCTCGGCCATGAAGAATCCGGCGACTCCATGCCATCCAAAGAACCACGCTAGGTTATAGAAGGAATGTGCAACGTACTGAATCTCGATACCCTTGTCGTTAAGGTAGTTCGCGGCGCGAAGGAAGCCAAAGCCGATGATAATGAGAAGCACGAAAATCAATATTATGATAAAAGCAGTCTCTTTGTCAAGGCGCCTCTGCAATTTGATGCCCGGCGCTTCACGCGGTTTGAATGGTGATCCACAATCGCCACAGAATCTCTTGTCATCGGGGTTCTCGGCTCCACAGTTCGCGCACTTCATCGTCAGTTCCTCTCCGTCCCTTCATCGCCCTTCCACCCCTATGGTCTTTTCCGATGGGACGCTCCAAGGTCAGGCACAAACCCCTACCCTTGTCTTGCCCTGTTCAGATGTTTCGGCTACCTTCACGCTCAGAAAAGCTAGGGAAAAGCGACGTTTCGTAAATGTTTATTTGCGCGCACGCGCATTGGAGTGCGCTCGCGAGAGCACGGGATGGGATCATGTGCAGATACAGCTATGTTAGCGGAGCTTGCGCGAACAAGCATGTCGACAGCCTGGAATGCATCGGCCAGGACAAGTGCGAATTCTCTGGAATGAATATCCTAGTGCTCAGAAAAGCCAAGGCTGCGGCCGAGGAGTGCGGGCACGAGAAATGGCTCGGTCTCTACTGCGAGAAGTATGCTAGGTTCTTCTGCCCCGGGAGAGAGCACTGCGTGACGCCAGAGTCATTTCAGAAGCAGCTGATCATTCATCAAGAGCGCATGATGAGGCTTGGAGAGGAGCCGTGAGTGCTCATGAAATGCAAACACCTGACCAAAGACAATCTGTGCACCGGCAAGTACTCGGGATACGCATGCATCAAGACGCAGTGCCCGTCGTTCAAAGATGCTCAAAAGTGCGAGCATCACGAGATGTCAGGGGACTACTGCAAGAGGTACGGTAGGTTCGGCTGCGTAGGCAAGGAGAGCTGCAACACGCTCTCAGAGTATCTCGAAGCGGTCGCGGAAGAGGAGCAGTCCTAGACTCCCTTAGTACATCTCCTTCCTTATCCGCGGGATCAGTGCCATCAACACTGCTATCTCCGTAAGGGAAGTTCTGTCGATCATTCCATCTGACAGATAGCCTATCGAGCCCATCTTGTGGCCTATTTCCTCGATCTCAGTTATCTCACTCATCTTGTCGCCGACCGTGCCGCCGTCCAGAACCGCCCGGACAACCTCGGGGGGATACTCGAAACCAGGACCGTGGCCGACCGTCATCTTGCCTGAGGAATCGACGACCGCACAGTACTGGATGTCCAGGTGTTTGTTCAGCAACCTGTTGTAGAACAGCCCCGCTTCCACCCCGACCCCGAAGTCCGCCTTTGTTTTCTCAAGCGCGTTCTTCGCTCTCTGGATTGACCCCTGGATCGTTCTTTCTTCCCGAGGCTGATTCTCTACGTTGTGCTCTGGCTCGACGCCTACGACCTCGATGAGGCCAAAGGCCTGCGTGAAAATGTTCCGGACCGCATCCAATTTCACCTTGTTAGTCGATCCGACTGCCACTTTGATGGGGCGAAGCAGCCTCCCATCCTTGTCTATTTCACCTTTGAGAATTCTCGATGAACTGATCACGATGGTATCGTCTGCCCTGACATCTTTGATGGCGAAGACCTTCAGCGGCTTCAGCCCGTTCCTCCGTCTCTGCTCATTGATGTCGTCCGCATGAGATCGCGTCTCGGGAGATACCACGATGGCATCTATGGTTTCCGAAGTAGCCGCTGTCCCCTTCATATCTGAGATCATGACGATGTTGAACGGCTTGCCATATCGTTCGAGGAACTTCATCAGGGTGGCCTTTCGCTGAAAGTATGGAGCAACAGGCACCGTCTTGATGCTCTTGGCGAACTCGTCCGAGGTGAGGCCGACCTCCACTGAATCGCCTATCGAGAAAGCGGTCTCAAAGAGAAGTTCGTGACCCTTGTGAATCACGTTGAATGTTCCGCCGATGCCGACCTTCATACTGTCTACCTCAGGAAGATGAGCGCCATGGTAACGATGAATACGCCGACCATCATCGCGTAGAAATAGAGCAGCTGGCTCTTCTTCGCCTTCATCTTGGCCTTGTGCTCAGCATCGCACTTCTCGTCGCAGAACTTGTCCTTGTAAGGGATAGCCTTGTCACAGTTTCGGCAGTGCCTGTGTTGAGCAATTCGCTCTACCAATCTTTCACCGCCAAGGTCAAGCGTGAGCAGGGATTTATCGTTTCCTCCTCCTATTTCTCTGGTCTGACGCCTTCGCAACCGACCTCTACAATGATCGGTTCCCCTCCGGCATCTAACAGAGCTTTGGCGACTGCCTCCGGATCGTCGGTCAGAGCGATCATGCAGCCTCCGCCGCCGGACCCGGTCAGCTTCGCACCGTACGAGGTTCCCTTGCATGCATCCACAAGTTTGTCCAAGGCAGGATGTCCGACACCAAGCCGGTTCAGTAGACCATGATTCTCATACATGAGCTTCCCCAACCTATTCTTGTCCCGGGCTTTGATCGCCTCTACACCTTCGAGCACAATCTCACCGATTCTGTCTACGACGTGCTTCGCCTCTTCGTCTGTATCCACTAGCTTCATGACCTTAGCCACTAGAGGGCCTGTCACCGCATGGATGCCTGTGTAGCCCACGACGAACTTCAAAGGAGGCACTTCGCAATGGTGGATGTTCCATACCCTCTCGTCTAGTTCGATACGCCATAGCAGTCCATCCATCCGCTCAGGTGACACGATCACTCCGTTGCCATGTGTGGATGTCGAAGTGTCAGTCGGCGACGCTCTTCCCTGAACCTTGCGCTCTGCCTCGAAGGCCTTCCTCGCTACCTTCTCAGGGTCCAGCTTCCCTTCTTCCATCATCATTGCCGCAACGCAGGATACGGTCACCGCTGCAGAAGAGCCCAACCCATAGCCAGATGGTATCTGAGATGATGTATCGAGGTTGATCGGTGGACCGCCCCATGCTTCGTCCAGTGCCGCCGAGATGTAACCATGATGCCGCTTCTTCATCGGGCGACCATTGACCGAGAACTCATGTGAGAGCGAGACTGTGGACGATATTCTCATGTCGATTGCCAGCGCGAGTGCAGGTTTCCCAAACACGACCGCATGCTCACCGAACAATATCATCTTGCCTGGGGCAGAGCATCTGGACATCTGGTCCCTTCAGTCGTCAATCCGAATATATCCTTTTGCATGCGGACCCGATATAGACGATGATTGTCGACATCCATGTGCAAAAGGATTAAGATTGAGCTATCTGGTTTGCCTGCCTAGTTGCCGGTGTGATCTATGGAGCGGAGTTCTAGGATCGAGGGGTTCTACAAGCTGAGCATGGCTGACAGATTGAAGGTCGTTAAGGAGTTCGCTGGCCTCACCGACGATGAGGCCATGGCTCTAGCAGGATTCGGAGGCCTCGACCCCTCAATTCCGGACAAGATGGTAGAGAATGCGATAGGGTCTTTTCAGCTGCCGCTTGGCATCGCGGTCAACTTCAGGATAAACAACAAGGACTACCTCGTTCCCATGGCGATCGAAGAGCCGTCAGTCGTAGCTGCGGCATCCAACGCGGCCAAGATGGCCAGGGAGCTTGGGGGATTCTGGACATCCAGCACTCCTCCCATCATGATTGGTCAGGTCCAGGTGACTGGCATTCGGGACCCGAGCAGGGTGACGCATATGATACTCGAGAAGAAGCGCGAGATACTCGAGATCGCCAACGAACAGGACCCGATGCTGGTCAAGCTCGGCGGTGGTGCGAAGGACCTCGAGGTGCGCATCGTCAACACCCTGAGGGGACCGAACGTCATAGTCCATCTTCTCGTTGATGTGAAGGACGCGATGGGCGCAAACGCCGTCAACACGATGGCTGAGGCTGTAGCGCCCTTCGTGGAACAGATATCGGGAGGCAAGGTGTATCTCAGGATCCTCTCCAATCTCGCGACGCACAGACTGGCGAGGGCGCGCGCTGTATGGTCCAAGGAAGCCATCGGAGGCGAAGAGGTCGTCGACGGGGTGATTGAGGCGTACGTGTTCGCCGAAGCGGATCCCTACAGATGCGCGACACACAACAAGGGCATCATGAATGGCATTGACTCGGTCATAATCGCGACTGGTAACGACTTCCGGGCAATCGAAGCAGGCGCTCATTCATATGCGGCGCGATCTGGTGTCTACAAGCCACTGACCACCTTTGAGAAGACCCCGGACGGAGATCTGATAGGCACGATCGAACTGCCTATGGCAGTCGGCTTGGTTGGAGGAGCAACCAAGGTCCATCCGACTGCAAAGGCATGCGTGAAGCTCTTGGGCGTAAAAAGTGCGCAGGAACTGGGCGAGATCGCCGCGGCTGTCGGCCTCGCTCAGAACCTGGCCGCATTGAGGGCGCTGGCTACAGTCGGAATACAAAGGGGCCACATGACCCTCCACGCGAAGAACATAGTCGCTAGTGTAGGCTGTCCTCCCGAGCTCGTGGATGAGGCGTGCAGGATCATCATAGCGGAGAAGAAGATACGAATGGACAGAGCTCAGGAAGTTGTCGAGGAACTGAAGCGAAAGAAGAGCTGACCCGTCCCACTCCCCAATCGGAAAAGTATATGCAGACATCAAGGATAATCTAATGGCCGTGAGTGCGCTGACTGAAGGGGACCTCCTTGGGCTTCTGGGCGTCTATGGATACGTCCTGGCGGTCGTGGTGATATCTTGGCTCCTGAGAGACAAGATGAGCAACGCTCGCAAGCTTGTTCACATTCTGACCGGAGGTATCGTCTTCTTCTGGTGGAACTTTGACTCTGCGGCTGTGATGGCAGGACTGGCGGCGCTTCCGTTCGTGCTACTGCTTCTCCTGGCGACCCCTAGGTCCCCCGTGGCGTTCCTGAGGAAGAGCCCGTTGGGTCAGAGGTCCTCTGAAGGGCATCCATATGGCCTCGTGTTCTATGCCATTTCCTGGACGATGATCGCATACCTGCTCTTCGATGACCTGTTCGCAGCATCGATTGCAATCGCTGCGATGTCCTTCGGGGACGGCATGGGCGAGCTCGTTGGGCGCAGATACGGCAAGATCCGCTACTTGCCCCACAGAACCCTCGAGGGCAGCCTCGCAGTCTTCTTGGCTACACTCGTAAGCACCCTCGTTATCAGCTGGTTCTACTTCGGCCTGATAGACTACTCTGGCGGGACACAGCCGAAGCTCCTCGTCCTCTTCGCGTTCGCTGTAGCCGGGCTCGTGGCATTTCTGGAAGCTGTGACGCCAGGAGCAGTTGACAACCTTGTCCTGCCACTTTTTGTGGCCGGCTGGCTCCACATGATGGGGGTATGAGCCTGAGGTTCATCGTGGTCGACGGACTCGACGGTTGCGGGAAGGACACTCACGCAGAGAGGATACGAAGGCACCTGGAGGCAGAAGGAGAGCGTGTGACGGTGATATCCCACCCTTCCCGGAGGCTGTTCGGAAGGCTGTCCAAGCGAGCACTGGAGGGTTCAGGCCCCGTCGCGAGGTCTTTCGCGACCTTGTTCTTCACTGCGGATGTGCTGATGTCAGTGAGTCAGTTGAAAAGACACCGCGAAGGCACTGTGATCTTCGTAAGATACCTCTTGGGTAGCGCCTATCTTCCAGAACGGTTCGCGCCAACTGGCTACAAGTTGTTCAGGAGGGTGCTCCCCTTTCCTGACCTTGCGCTCTTCATCGACATCGAACCGAAGATCGCAAAGCGCAGAATCTCCTTGAGAGGCCACAGGCACGAGATGTTCGAGACCGTGGAGAAGCTCTCGTCTGTGAGAAAGGTGGCTAAGTCGTTAGTTGCAGATGAGTGGGTCACCGTAGATAACAGCGAAGACGGCGAGAACCCCTTCAAGGAGACCGAACGGGTGCTCAACGAGCGCTTTGCCTAGGCTCGCAGTTAGATCCGCTCTGCCTGTCCTTGCCCCTTGACAATATACGGCCAGGAGGAGACATCCTGCACCTTTCGCAATTCGCGTCGCACGGTTCTATGTGGACGACTATTACTGTGTGAGGTAACGCCTTCTTGATGTCCTGTTCCAGCTTGTCCACGAGGTCATGGCCCTCCTTGATGCTGAGATTCCTGGGGACGATCATGTGCAGGTCGATCTGTCTCTCTGACCCCATCTTCCTAGCTCTCAGCTTATGGTAGTTCAGTATGTCGCCCTTGTGCTCGCTGATGATGCGCTCGATGAGCTTTATCTCCGCCTCGGGAAGGCTCTTGTCCACGAGGCCCTCGGCTGACCGTCTCGTTATGTCGAAAGCCGCATGGATTATGAACATCGCAACGAGCAATGCCACCGCAGGATCGAGAAGATGAATATCTGTGATCTGAATCAGGACCAAGGCAACGAATACTCCTGCAGAAGTCCAAACATCCGTTCTCAGGTGATATGCATCCGCCTCGAGGGCCAACGAATCGGTCCTCTTTGCCACCTCGGTCAGCTTTCGCGCGACAAGGAAGTTCACGACCGCAGATAAGCCCATTATCAACATACCAGCAGCGAGGAGCTCCACCTCGAAATCCCCGAATAGGCGCAAACCCGCTTCGTAGATGATAATGGCGGCCGCAACGAAGATGAGCGAGCCCTCAATCATCCCTGACAGGTTCTCGAACTTCCCGTGACCGTACCTGTGATCCTTGTCGGCCGGTTCCGCGGACTTCTTGACTGAGTACCTTGCGATCATTGCCGCTACCAAGTCTATGCCTGAGTGAATGGCCTCGGAAAGCACTGCAACTGAACCCATGAAGAATCCGACGATGAGCTTGAGAATGACCAGGGAGGTGTTTGAGTACACTGATAGCCTGGCTACCGCGATCTTCTCTTGAGCGGCGTCCATTGCCGGGTTCGATGAACACCCCAGTACTTAGGTTTTGTCGCATCACCAGCGGCTCTTACGCCAAATACGAAAGGATTATGGGACATGACTTTGATAGGGCGCATGTCTAGCGGAGAGATGCAAATGGTCCAGGATTCTGGTCACTTCTTGAACGAACTCCCAATCTGGAAACTCAAGATAGTCGCTGCGGAATACAAGATAGACGTTTCTGCCTGCAAATACAAACGAGATTTTGTTGAGAAGGTCAAGACCAAGAGACTGACTGAGGATCAGGTCAGGACAGCTCTTTCAAGGGCCAAGAATAAGCCGACTGAGATGCCAGCCCCTGACGAGGACGCCGCTGAGATTAAGGCGATCGGCGCCGACATCAAGGAGATATCTAACAAGCCTGTGGAACCGATGGAACTTCCGCAGGAGAACGAGAAGACTGTCGAGAGGCACATCGACGAGGCCCTGACCATGAAGCCGTCGTTCTTCGAAATCGATTCCACTACAGAGAGCGCGTTCAACAAGATGATCCTCGGAGATTTCGGCGAAGCCATCAGGATCAACAGGGAGGCTCGGATGATGTGCCTAGAGAGCTTCAGCGCGTTCCAGGTCTATTCAGCTGCCGTTTCAATCAGAGCAGCCGACGAGCTCTTGTCCAGGATACCGGACGGCAGAGGAAGACTCGATCCGACTCTGCGAACGGCTATCGCAGCTGCGAAACGGACCTTCATAACGGGTACACCCAGGCAGAGAGAGGAAGCGCTCGAGAACCTTGAGACACTCGCGGCAAAGACATATCAGGCGTTCATAAGAGAGAGCGGACAGGAGGAAGCAGAGCTGAGGGTGCTCCTTGCGGACTACGAGTCCTTCGGAACTAGGACTGAGGAGGCCAGAAAGTTCCTGACGATCGCTGAGAGCGCGAAACAGTCCTTCAACCTTGGAGAATACGCCAAGCACATCAGAGATGCCAGGACGAGGGCAGAAGAGGCAAAGGACTTCCGAGCGAAGGAGATAGAGAACGCGATTCCGCTCGTAAACGCCGCTGCCCAGGAGGCAAAGGAGATCGGAGTCGACACGGGGTCGGCAGAATCCGATCTTGGCGAGGCTAGGAAAGCGCTCGAACACGGCGCGTTCAAACGGGCAACGGACCTGCTTGCAGCGATTGAGCGGACAGTGGATGCTGCTCACCTCGAACAGATCAAGAGGCAGAAAGACCTGGAAACTAGACAGCTGGAAAAAGCGACGCTCACTGTGTCGAGCCGTGAACCAGAAGTCATGGAGGCCGCATCCTACGGTATGGACGTTCAGCAGCAGATCGGACACATCACTAATGCGAAGTATGCTCTGGAAAGGAAGGATGCTGTGAATGCTGTCAAATACGCACGCGTCCTGAAGGACGCCTCAGCAGAAATGGAGAAGGCGCTCGACAACAAGCGGATAGACGCAGGTGTTCTGAAACGTGTGCAGGACGTGAAATGCGGCAAGTGTGGCCATAAGACCCTCTACTCGTTCCCAAATGCCTCACAGAAATGTGTGGAGTGTGGGCACTCGTTCTCATTCGCTCCTCTGGCGGACGCAGCGGCCCCGGCACAGCCTCAGCAAACATCAGTGGTGGATGAGGCACCCTCGAAGAGAGTGTTGAAAGCCGCGACTCCAGAGACGATCCAGAAGGAGCCCGAGGAGAAGCTTACGGAGAAGAAGAAAAGATTCCTCAAGTGGTAGGGGCTTGATAGATCCCTACTTCGGCTTATCCTGAGCCTCTTCCTTGGCAAGACCCCTTATGACGTCCCCTCTGGTCACTATTCCCACCAAGAGGTTCTTCTCGACGACCGGGAGCCTGTTGATGGATCTCTGGACCATCTTGACAATTGCCTCATTGAGTTCCATGTCCGGTCCCACTGTCTCGACGGTCTTCGACATGACCTCTTTGACGGGCATGTGACCTATCTCCTCGTAGGCTCCAATAATCTCCCTCTGGGTTACCTCCTCCTGAAATGCGATTCCGATGGAGGAAATTGATGGGTAGATCAGCCTCATGTCCTTCCTCGTCGTCTTGATGGAACGCAGGACGTCCGCTTCGCTGAAGATGCCGACCAGTCTGGCTCCTTCGACGACAGGGACACCGGAGATGTTCTTCTCAGCGAGCAGCGCAGAAGCGTCCTTGACAAGCGTGTCAGGAGATATTGTCACGACCGGCGCGGTCATCACTTGCCTAACCTTTAACATTCTTACCTGATGAACATCAGCTGGAAAGCTATAAATGTTTTCGGCAGGTTGTTGCTACTGAATTCGGACTTCTAGGTGTTGATCAGATGCAGATGAAAATGAAGCCTATCACGGACATCGAAATCGAGGACAACATGACGGTCAAGGACCTCACTGCGCAGATGCTGGCCTCTGGAGGCTTTACAGCCAAGAAACTGGGAGTGGCGTGCGACATCGTGCGGAAGATGTTCCATGAGAAGCAGTGCACGATCTTCCTGTCATTCCCCGCTTGCATCATATCAACCGGCACGCGCGGCGTGATCCGAAAGCTCGTGGAGGACAAGCTCGTGGATGTCATAATCACAACCTGTGGAACTCTCGACCACGACCTCGCCAGGGTCTGGCGGAAGTACTACCACGGAGAGTTCCTCATGGACGATGCTGACCTGCACAGAAAGGGGATAAACAGGCTGGGCAACATACTCATTCCGAACGATAGCTATGGCATAGTACTAGAGCAGAAGATGCAGCCGATACTGTCGGAGTTGTACAAGAGCGGCAAGAAGACGCTCTCGAGCCGCCAGCTCGCATACGAGTTCGGCTCCAGGCTCACGGACAAGAAATCAATCCTCTATTGGGCTGCGAAGAATGATATCCCGATCTTCGTCCCAGGCA
Organism: Candidatus Thermoplasmatota archaeon; assembly: GCA_018814355.1. Classification (NCBI taxonomy): domain Archaea; kingdom Methanobacteriati; phylum Thermoplasmatota; species Thermoplasmatota archaeon. The sequence goes on from JAHIZT010000094.1 coordinate 11,292, forward strand.
TTACGGACGGGGCGTTCGGATCCCAACTCTGGCTGTTCAAACAGCAACATCCGGATTTCAATGTCGATGTGATGAAGGACGAGCAGGACATCTCGGATATCGTGTTCACGGCGAAGAAGACCGGGGCGATCATGCTATGTGGGGGCATATCCAAGCACCATGTGATATGGTGGAACCAATTCAGGGGAGGGCTCGAATACGCTGTGTACCTGACCACCGCTGAGGAGTGGGACGGGTCGTTGTCAGGTGCCAGGATTAGGGAGGCCGTAAGCTGGGGCAAGGTGAAGGAGAACGCCCAATATATCACCGTCGAGGGCGACGTCACCATCACCATGCCGATGATTGCCAGCGCAGTGATAGCAGAGGGAAGGCCGGGAAGACATTAATATTGCGAGAAAGAATACTCTATTACCTTCAACAGGCGGACGAACACATGACCCCTAAGGAAATAGGCCCCGAAATCCCATCGTCGCAGGACCTGGCCGCTTTTGCCAGGGAGTATTTCAAGGCTTACATGGACACTATCGAGGAGAAGAAGGCCCAAACCTATCCGAAATTCGCCCAGGAGGCTCCATACACAATCAGGTGCTTCCTGCTCCCGACAGGCTGCGTATGCATGATTTTCAACTCGTCGCAGGAGCTCAAGACAGACGGCGGAACCAAGGACTGGGACGAGGTTCAGGAGATCATCGTCAAAGGCGTGGATCATTTCGCTGGCTTCTTCCCGTTCGAAGGCCGTTCCCTTGGCGACTGGAACAAGAGGGGGAAGAAGGACGCCCTCCGTGATGTCCGTTTGATGGAGAAATCGGAGCTGGGCAAGAGCGGAGCTGAGCTGGAAGCCATCATCGAGAACATCACGAAGATGGTCAAGGCGAACCCGTGGCTGGGAAAGTCCGGGACCGAGATGGTCTCGACCCTTAGGGACATCGAAGGTAGGGTCAAAGGAGGCTTCCCGACGGTGGACGCCATTGCGACACTGCAGTCTATGAAGTCCTATAGCCCTGGCTCAGAGAGCGTAACGATCGAGTTCCCTGACAAGGAGCTCTTGGAAGAGATCTCCGAAGGCATGAAGAACATCGGGAATGTCGAGAACAAGATCGACATGATCGAGAACCGCATATTCGAGGTCGAGAAGATGGCTACCTCACCGGACTTCTCGAGCAAGGTCGACGACGTTCAGCAGCGGGTGGAGAGGCTTGAGAAGCAGCTCGAGAAGATCTCCAACATCCTGACCATGCTGAACACGAAAGTGGAGACATACTTCTCAAAATCCGCGGAGAAGGAGCGCCAGGCGGACCTTGAGAAGCGCATCGAAGAGCACACGACTAAGGCGCTATCGCACGAGTCCAAGATCTCCGCGCTTGAGAAGGAGGCCGAGGGCCTCGTGGAAGGGATGCGCGTTATGACGGCGAAGATGGAGAAGGACATCCACGACAGCAGAAAGAGGATAGCCCGGATGGAGAAGCACTTCGTCGACTTCGCAAAGCTCGTTCAAGAGTAGTCCCCACATGAAGAGCATATGCGTTCTCCCTGGAGACGGCATCGGTCCTGAGGTCATCGATTCTGCCGTGGACGTTTTGGAGAAAGCTACGGATCAGCTTGAGTTCGTCCGTGCAGACATAGGCAAAGCCGCCTTCGAGAAGCACAGGAGCTACTTGCCGGATGAGACCTTCGACCTCATGAAATCCAGCGACAGCTGCTTGTTCGGGGCTGTTACTTCATCGGACAAGCCGGATCATCAGTCCCCCGTTCTGAGATTCAGGAAGGAGCTGGACCTCTACGCCAACCTGAGGCCCGTCAGAACCCTCGTCGACGTCCCCAACTGGCCATCAATCGACATCGTGCTAATCCGCGAGAACTCCGAGGGAATGTACACGCAGGACGAGGTGTTCGATGACGGGGGGGTGACCACGAGACGGAGGGTCACAAGGCGTGCTTCCGAAAGGATCGTCGGTTTCGCGATAGAGTACGCGAGGCTGAACGGCAGACAGAAGATCACTTGCGTGCACAAGTCGAACGTTCTGAGAGCATCCGATGGCCTATTCCTTGGCGTTTTCAGAGAGCTCATGGACAGCAGGGGCGCAGGACTCAAGGCTGAGGAGCAGCTCGTGGATTCGGCTGCCATGAAGTTGGTAGTCGAACCCAGGGTGTTCGATGTCATAGTCACGCTCAATCTGTACGGTGACATCCTCTCGGATGTGGCAGCCGGTGTCGCCGGAGGACTCGGGTTCGCACCTTCAGGGAACATAGGGCCGAAGCATTCCGTGTTCGAACCTGCCCATGGTTCCGCACCTGACATCGCTGGCAAAGGCATAGCGAATCCTACGGCTGCAATCCTGGCGGGCGCCATGATGCTCAGACATCTGGGCCTTGCACGACCCGCAAGCGATGTCGAGAAAGCCGTCGCGGAGGTGTATTCCACAGGTCATCTGACGATGGACATCGGTGGACGCCACGGATCGAGATCATTCACAGAACACGTGATAAGGATCCTTGCGGGCGCGAAGCACCAGTGAGCGGCTCAAACGGCTGATGGGCGGACAATACCTTTCAGCCAACCGAGCTCGACACTCAAGTACTGGGAGAACGTGCCCGCGGCATACGATTGGAGGTACTTGCCGTAGCGGATGGTCACCAGTCCAATGCCAGCTATTGCAAGCAGCATTGCCTCAAGCGTCGAGAAGTTCCCCAAGAAGTTCTCCTCGACGAAGTCCATGGATATGTGCACGCCCCAGAAAAGGAGAGGGATCATGAGGCGAGACGCCACCGAGATTGGACCGACCACGGCAACCGCAACGGGATTGTGCAACAGAGACTTCCATTGGCCACCCGCGTGCGTCAACGAGTCGAAATCGAGCACCGCCCGGATGCCATGGACCTTCGCGTAACCCTTGAGCCCGATCAGGTGGTCGAGGTCGATGAACACGCCGAACAGAAGAGCAACGAATGCGTCGTTCCTGTCAAGAGTCAGGAGTTCGATGAGAAGAAGGCTGACGACCAGGTGTGTGATTGCGATCATTAGTCACCAATGTGATTCGTCTGCTTTGACATGATGTGTGTGGTTGTTGTATTTTAGTTTTGTGGCAACTCCGATAACAAACTCCGACAGAAGATTGATGGAAAAATGGTGCGGGGGCTGAGATTTGAACTCAAGGACTCCTGCGAGACCAGACCCTCAATCTGGCGCCGTTGACCGAGCTTGGCTACCCCCGCGTTGCGGTCTGGATGTCGGTTCATATGTGTTTCTTGATTAAAGCCTTTCGGGGTGCGGGTCGGCGCGTTGCACGCGCCTTTCGAGGGAACGAACGCAACCCTACATGAGCTCGGAGAACTACCTCGTTTCAGCACCGAATCCCACTACCTAAATACTTGATATCAATACTGGAACAAGCTTCAATGAATGAGTGGACTCCGGAAGCAAAGGGGAGCGGAGAAATGATTGGATTCCCTAAGGGAAAGGTCGCGTTCAAGATGTTCCAGAAGAACGATCTGGAATCACTGCACTGGGGAACGCTAGATGTACTTGAGAACGCGGGCATCAAGGTCTTCAGCAAGGAATGTCTGAAGCTTCTAGAGGATGCTGGATCGTCGGTCGACTACAAGACAAGCTGCGCCAAGATCCCGGGCAACCTGGTGGAAGAGGCAATTCACAAGGCGAAGAAGAACATCACGCTCTACGCCCGGAACCCGAAGAACGACGTCGTTCTCGATGGAAGAAGGGTATTCTGCACGACAGATGGCAACGGCACGAGCGTGATGGACTTCAACACGGGAAAGAGGCGCATGTCGACGAGCGAAGACCTGGCGATGGTTGGCAAGGTTGCCAACGCGCTAGACTCGGCGCACATATTCTGGCCATGCATAAGCTGCCAGGACATCCCGGATCACCTCAGGCACGTTGTCGATCTCAAGGTCGCGCTCTCAAGCATCGAGAAGCACGTCCAAGTGGAGACAACGAGCCACAGGCGAGAGGCCGGGTGGCTAGTAGAGATAGGCGCTGCGCTTGCAGGGGACGAGAAGGCGCTCAGGAAGAGGCCGATATTCTCCTCGATGCACTGTCCGTTCTCGCCTCTGCAGCTCGATGGAGGATCGACTGAAGGAGCACTCGTTCTCGCCAAAGCCGGTGTGCCCATATCGTTCTACGGCATGCCTCAGGCGGGCATCACTGGACCGGTAACGCTGGCAGGTTCTATCATTGTGAACAACGCTGAGGTTCTCGCAGGTCTGACGATGGCACAGCTCGCAGCGCCCGGATCACCGTTCATGTACGGGACAGGTGGAGCCGCCTTCGACATGAGAACGATGACATGGGCAGGCGGCGGTCCGGAGAGGGCGTTAATCTCTGCGGGTGCCGGAGAGCTCTCGCACCACTACGGATTCCCCATACTCTGCGGCGGGATGGTCACCTCCGCGAAGTTGCCAGGACCACAGGCATGTTACGAGAAGATGTCCAGCGGATTGCCACAGTTCTACGCGGGCTGCGATATGATCGCCGGGCTTGGTCTGCTCGATGACGTCACCATGCTGTCCTACGAACAGATGGTGATCGATGATGAGATGGCGAAGATAATGGCCAGGCTCGCCTACGGTGTAACGGTCGACGACGACCACATGGCAGTTGACGTAATCAAGAGGGTGGGCCCGGGAGGCAGCTTCCTGGCGGACAGGCACACTATGCAGTGGCTGAGCAAGGAGCATTTCCTCACGGACATCACGGACAGACGCACCGGCGAGGCCTGGGAAGCCGATGGCAAGAAGAGCGTGGTGGACCGTGCCCGCGTCAAGGCGGCGAGGATAATGAAAGAGCACGTGGTCGCACCAGTGCCATCAGAGGTCGCGAAGGAGTTTGAATCAATCGTCAAGGCCGCTGATAAGGACATAAAGACCAACGGGCTCGACTAGAAAGACCCGAAAGCTATGTGCAGACGACCCGATGAGGGCCGCCTGCGGCCGACAATATCAACGAGTGTGGATAGAACTTGATCCCTCTAGAGCTCATAAGAGAATTTGAGAAGCAGATGAAGGCACTCAGGATAGGGGGCACCTCGCTCGTCCGCGCCCAGAAACTTGAGAAGAAGCTGGGGATCAGAAGGCTGCATCTGAAGCTCGAGGGCGAGAACCCCTCAGGAACTCACAAGGATAGGATTGCTCTCCTCTATACCATAGATGCGCGGATGAAGGACAAGGACACTCTGGTGGCAGCAAGTTGCGGCAACTTCGGTGCAGCACTTGCGCACATGGCCGAGAAGCTCAACATGAAGGCGCGCGTCTACATACCGAAGGACTTCGCGGCGCCCCGAAAGGCCGAGATCGAGTCAAAGGGCGGCAAGATCGTCTTGGTCGATGGAGACTACGAGGCGTCGATCAGAAAAGCGGCTGAGGAGTCCGCTAGGAACGGATGGTACAACGCGAACCCTGGCGGAGTGAACAAGGAGATCGGCATGTACGGCTACACCTTCATCGCCAAAGAGATCGCGCAGTCCCTTGGAAGGTCGCCGGACTGGATATCTGTCCCTGTCGGCAACGGGGAACTGATAAGCGGCATGTGGCAGGGGTTCAGGTCGATGGGCATGAAGCCGCGGATGCTCGGCTACTCGAACAACAACGCGATTGTCCATGGCCTCGCAAAGGGAGCGAAAGCGAAGGTCGATGTGCCGACCCTTGAGGTGACGGAAGTGAACGAGCCTCTCTGCGGGAACTATGTCACGGACCCCGAGGAGGCCCTTGCCGCTATCCTTGATTCGAACGGCATCGGTGTCGAGATTCCGGACTCCGAGCTCGTCAAGGCGGCCACGCTGATAATGCAGGAGGAGAGCCTCGACATCCTGCCCGCGTCCGCAGGAGCCGTGACGGCCATAACCAAGCTCGATTCGAGGAACCATGTTTTCGTGGCGGTGCTCACGGGTCGGGGCCATTTCGCCTAAGCCAGTGCATTGTACATTTGTGTGCATGGGCATTCAATGCTTGCTTCCACGGCCAAGATTTTAATATTGGCTGGACCATTGCGAACTCTGATGCTAGAGTCCGCTGGACAAGGTAAGTTGGTGCCTATTCTCGTCGTGCTAGGGGTCCTTGTCGACCTGCGGATCTTGCGCCCGTAATGGACACGATGGATTTCGGGGGTGTCCGTGCGGGCGAATGAAGGAGTGTGTAGAGGATGAAAGGTGCTAGGGCCGCTGTGGAGTTGCTCGAGAAGCAGAACGTGCAGGTGATGTTCGGCATTCCAGGCGGAGTCCTGCTCCCGTTCTACGACGAGCTCCTGCAATCCGACATAAGGCATATACTGGTGAGGCACGAGCAGTGCGCAGGCCACATGGCGGACGGTTACGCGCGCGTCTCCAAGAAGCCGGGAGTATGCATTGCCACATCTGGCCCGGGAGCGACGAACCTTGTCACAGGTGTTGCCACGGCGTTCATGGATTCGTCGCCGATCGTCGCCCTAACTGGACAGGTCGCTACGAATGTGCTCGGGAACGATGCGTTCCAGGAGGCCGACTCGTTCAGCCTCATGATGCCCATCACAAAGCACAATTTCAGGGTGACTGACCCAACGGTCTTCGCCGAGACCATGAAGAAGGCCTTCCTCATCGCGACTACTGGAAGATACGGTCCAGTTCATGTGGACATCCCAGTAGACATATTCAACGCCGAGATCACGGACGAGCAGATGAACAAGGAGGTGAGGGTGCCGAAACCCAAGCGGAATCTCGCAGGTCTGCTTGATGCCATCAAGCTGCTCGAGAAGGCAGAGAGGCCCACGATAATGGTTGGTGGGGGAGTAACGTGGTCTCGGGCCGGACCAGAGATCACTCGCCTTGCTGAGATGCTGATGGCGCCGATAGTCACTACCTTGATGGCGAAAGGCTCCGTCCCGGAGAACCACCCACTTGTCTTGGGCGTGTGCGGAATGCATGGACGCCAAGTAGCGAACTATGCGCTGAACAACTGCGACGTGCTGCTCGCCATTGGCACCAGGTTCAGTGACCGTGTGACTGGTAAGCTCAGCGAGTTCGGCGCGAAGACGAAGGTCGTGCATGTGGACATCGATTCCTCTGAGATAGGCAAGAACGTGAAGGGCAGAGTCGGTCTCGTGGGAGACGCATGGACCGTCGTGAACGCCTTAATCGCAGGACTCCAGAAAAGAACGAAGTCAGGGACGTGGAAGGACAGGATAATCGAGCTCAACAAGGAGTGTACCTGTGATTTCGACCTCCGCTCTGACCCGCTCAAACCACAGAAGGTCATTCACGAGCTCTCCAAGAACCTCCCGAACGACGCCATCGTCACGACCGAAGTGGGCCAGAACCAGATGTGGGCGGCTCACTTCTTCAAGTGCTACGGGAAGAGGATGTTCATAACATCCGGCGGGCTAGGGACGATGGGGTTCGGGTTCCCTGCAGCCATAGGCGCAAAGATCGCTCGTCCTGAGAGCGTTGTTGCTGACATCGCAGGCGACGGCAGTCTGCAGATGGTGTCGCAGGAATTCGCCACAGCCGTCGAGAACGACATTCCAGTGATGATCTGTCTGCTGAACAACGGATGGCTGGGCATGGTCAAGCAGTGGCAGAAGCTCTTCTACGGCTCAAGGTACATGGCAACGAAGTTCGCGGGGACAACCCCGGACTTCGTCAAGCTAGCGGAGGCCTACGGGGCGGAGGCGATAAGGGTGGAAAGGCATTCCGAGGTGGCCGAGGCGATCCAGAGAGGCGCGAAGGCCGATGTTCCCTTCCTGATCGACTTCATGGTGGACCCTGAAGAGGATGTCCTGCCAATGACGCCACCGGGGAAATCCACCAGCGAATGCATCAAGGGCAGGTGCATATGGAAAGGCGGGGTGTGCTGAATGGAAGTAATGATGATGTTGGTGTACGACCAGCCGGGTGTGATGCAACGGGTCATGGGCGAGTTCAACCGAAAGAGGATAAACGTTGAGACGATTGTGGTCGGGAAGTGCGAGATGCCCGAGAGGGCCAGGATAGTCCTCTCAATCGAGGACAGGGAGAAGGCTCTTAGTGTGATCGAACACCTGAGAGCGCTCCACGAGGTCATCGAGGTGGACCTGGTCGACACCTCCAGACACGAGGCGTACGCTCTGCTCTACAGCAAGGAGGGCATGTGCCGTGTCACAGGGACTGTGGAAGAGGTCGACATCATCGTGAAGAAGAGCCAGCCGGAGAGATACATACAAGCAATGAATGCGATTTGATTGGGAGTGTGCAGTGATGGCCAAGATATACTATAACAAGGATGCGAACCTCAATGTCCTTAAGGGCAAGCGGGTAGCCGTCGTGGGATATGGAATACAGGGGAGAGCACAGTCGCTGAACCTGCGGGACAGCGGTGTGGATGTCGTCTTGGGACTCGGCATAAAGGATGAGACATGGAAGAGGGCCAAGGCGGACAAGATGAAGATCATGAGCATCTCGGACGCCGTCAGAAGCTCGCACCTGGTAATGGTCCTGATACCTGACGAGGTCCAGAAGGACGTGTACGACAAGCACATCGCACCCAACCTGAGAAAGGGCATGGTCCTTGACTTCGCGCACGGGTTCAACATACATTTCAAGAGGATCGTCCCTCCGAAGGACATCGATGTCATCATGGTGGCACCGAAGGGTCCAGGCGCCCTTGTCAGAGAGACATTCCTGGCGGGGATAGGTGTGCCCGCTCTGATCGCGGTGCACCAGGACCATTCAGGAAACGCCAAGAAGTACGCGTTGGCGATCGCCAAGGGACTCATGGCAACAACGAGGGGCGTCATCGAGACCACCTTCAAGGAGGAGACCGAGACCGACCTGTTCGGAGAGCAGGTGGACCTCTGTGGAGGAGCTAGCCAGCTCGTCAAGACCTCCTTTGAAGTCCTGGTCGAGGAAGGCTACCAGCCTGAGATCGCATACTTCGAGGTGCTCCACGAGCTGAAGCTCATAATCGACCTGGTCCAGAAGGGCGGCATCGAGGGGATGTGGGACGGCGTTTCGAATACGGCTGAATATGGCGGACGGACACGAGGTCCCATGATCATCGACGACCGCGTGAAGTAGAAGATGGCCAGTATCCTGAAGGACATCCAGTCCGGAAAGTTCGCCAAGGAATGGGTCGCCGAGCGAGACTCTGGAATGCCGACTCTCACCAGGCTTCGGAAGGAAGGCGAGAAGTCTCAGATAGAGGTCGTTGGGAGACGAATAAGGAAGATGTTCAAGTAGTAGCTTCGTCTCCGCTTCTGGTCTGATGCAAAAGTAATACATAAGGGGTTTCTGCTCTCTCGGTTCGAACAGGTGACCATGTGACCAGTCCCATGACCTCGCACTTCAAGCTGGGCAAGTTCACAAGACAGCGCGAGATCTTCGTCGGCGAGGTCGTTGGGAACAGTGTGTACGAGACCGATGCTTGTTGCATGATGGACGCGATCAGTCACGGCGCGAAACGCTCCACGAACAGGCACCCAGTGTCCGACTTGAGAGTCCTTGCACCGGTCGACAGGCCCTCCAAGATCATCTGCATTGGCCTCAACTACAGGAGCCACATCAGAGAGATGAAGTGGGAGACACCGAAGGTTCCAGTGATCTTCTCCAAACCGTCGTCAGCCATCATAGGACCAGGTGATGACATCGTCATGCCACCGGCCTCGAAGAGGGTGGATTTCGAAGGTGAGTGTGCGGTGGTGATCGGCTCGAGGGCGAGCCACGCGAAGAACGGCAAGAGACACATCTTCGGATACACATGCCTGAACGACGTGACGGCGCGGGACCTCCAGAAGACCGATGTCGACTGGACGCGCGCAAAAGGGTTTGACACCTTTGCCCCGATAGGTCCCTACATATCGAGCAAGGCACCCACGACCGTCACTACGAAGCTGAACGGAAGGATCGTCCAGGACTCGCCGCTCTCCGACAGGGTATTCGACGATGCTGCACTTGTCGAGTACATATCCACCATCATGGTGCTCGAACCAGGAGACATGATCGCCACTGGCACGCCATCAGGGATAGCGCCCATGAATGAGGGAGACATCGTCGAGGTGGAACTTGATGGCGTCGGAAACCTCATGAACCAAGTAGTCAAATCGCCATAGACCCAAGAGGAGATTGAAGGAACATGAACATCCAGCCCACCGAGAAGATCTGGAAGAACGGGAGCCTGATTGCATGGAAGGATGCGACCGTGCACGTGCTCACGCACGGCCTGCACTACGGTACCGGCGCCTTCGAAGGCATCAGGTGCTATGGCACAGAGATGGGACCGGCCATCTTCAGGCTCAGGGAGCACATGGTCAGGCTCCACAACTCGGCCAAGGCGATCAACATGAAACTGCCGTACTCGGCGGACGAGCTGTGCAAAGCTACCAAGGAGACCGTCAAGGTGAACAAACTGGAAGCATGTTACATCCGTCCAATTGCGTTCTACGGCGTTTCGGGGATCGGCGTCAACCCCCTTGGGTATCCGGTCGAGGTGTTCATAGTTGCGTTCCCGCTGGGAGCATACCTCGGAGAGGACGGGCTCAAGAACGGCATACGGGTGCACACTTCATCGTGGCACAGGGTAAGCAACGGCTCGGTCCCTGCCACAGCGAAGGTGTGCGGAAACTACCTGAACGGCGCGTTGGCGGTCATGGAGGCGAAGCTGAACGGCTTCGAAGAGACCATCATGCTGAATGACCTGCACATGGTGGCGGAAGGGTCAGGGGAGAACATATTCCTGGTGACAAAGAACAAGATACTGACCCCGCCCTTGAACGCCGGCATCCTTCCCGGGATAACCAGGGATTCGGTGATGGCGCTGGCGACTGACATGGGATATGACGTCTCCGAGCGGAACTTCTCAAGGAGCGAGCTCTATCTAGCCGACGAGCTTTTCTTTACCGGCACCGCAGCAGAGGTCACGCCGATACGAGAAGTGGACAGGAGAGCGGTTGGCGACGGCAGACCTGGACCGATCACAAAAGCCATCCAGACGAGGTTCCTGGACATAGTCAAGGGGAGAGACAACAAATACGTCGCCTGGCTCGACCCGGTGAAGTGACCTCCTTCGGCTTGAAGCAAGTATTAAATACGGTCTATGCCAATACTTCGTCTGACGATTGTCATACGCGGAGATGGGATGAGCATGGCGTATTCAAACATGATGCGATTCGTGAGCCAGGCAGAGAAGGAAGGAGTCACTTTGGCAGACGTGTTGACCAGGACGCTATCTGCGAAGGACCTTAATGAGATACAGGCCGATCTTGTAGAGGAGCTGAGCTCCAACTACAGAAACATCGAGGATTTCATGAGCGATGTCTCAGTACCCAGCATCGACGAGATCTTAGCCATGGACCAGGAGGATCAGGCTGGGCTGCAGTCCGTATCCGGGCGAGTGCTGTCTGACGACAACCCTCTAGAATGCGACTAGGCTTTGGCACCACCCACTGGATGGACCTTCTTCTTGAGTATTCTGTGCTCCAGATCAACCACCTCAAAGCTGTCTCTCGGAGCACCCATGAGGGTTTCTGTCTTGCCCAGCATAAGGTATCCGTCCCGGGACAGTGCGTGGTAGAGGTTCATCACGACCTGTTCATGCATCGCTCTCGAGAAGTAGATCATCACGTTTCTGCAGACGACAGCGTCGAAGTACTTCGAGCTTGGGGTGTCCAGCAGGTTCTCCCTAGTGAATCTTACAACCTTCCTCAGAGATTCACCGACCTCGTATGCATTCCCGTGCTTTTGGAAGTACTCAGCAAGGTATTTCTCAGGCACCCCCCTGACCTCTTCCTTTGTATATGATCCGGACTTGGCCTTTGCCAGGGCTTTTACTGAGATATCAGTGCCTAGGATGGTAACCATCGGAATCCTGCCGAGTGTGCATTTCTTCAGCGCCTCGTTCACGCATATGGAGAGGGTATAGGTCTCCTGACCGGAGGCGCAGCCCGCGCTCCATATCCGAAGGAGCCCGCCGCTTGCGCTCTTGGATGAGACCAATGGCAACAAGACCTTCGCGGACCACGCCTCGAATGCCCCCTTGTCCCTGAAAAACTCCGTGACGTTGATCGACAGAGCTCCCAGAAGCTCGTTGGTCTCCTCCTCGCTACGAAGAAGGAGTCTCAGGTAGGTCGAATGATTGGCGCAGCCCGACCTTCCGATTCTCCTCTTTATGCTCCTCATCATGAAAGACGGGGAGTAACCCGACATGTCAATACCACGGGACCTGAAGAGGTGCCTCATGACCTCCGTGACCACCTGACTGTCATCGGTTTCCATGCGATTCGCTCATGGCCCTGTGCCCTAGATATGCCTTCGCTGGCAAAAGCGCCGTTTTCATGTAGCCAGACTGCCGTGGCTACCAACCTTGAATCTGTAGTCGGCATATATTAATATGGCGCAGATGGATTTTGACAGCCAGCAAGAGTCCTTTCCAGGGAATCTGCATTCAGCTGGAAGGCTATTGCTGGACTCGAAGCCAGGTGATGAATTGAAGCTAAATCTAACAGCCAAAATCGTGGCTTGGGTGCTGTGCCTGTCTCTGATACCGATCGCGGTCGTCAGCTACATCTCGATCGAGGGACTTTACAGCATACAGGATGATGCAGGTATACTGCAGGACCAATCGATGGTCGTTGTCTCGGAGATTGCCAGCGGAGCCAACGAACTGGCGGCTTCGCAACACTCATTCATGAAATACGTCCTCGGATACGGAGATACCGCGGTGTCACAGAACTACAATGACATGGTCAACCACCAGGCGGTGTTCTCTCAATTCCTGAGAGACTACAGAAACAGATACTCGTTGACCGCGCTAGACGACCTCGGCAAGATTGTCACGGACCAGGGAAGGCAGGATCTGATTTCCTCAGAATCGGCTGCATACGCGGAGATTAGCATCCGATGGACGAACTACACAGATGACACCTCGAGTGCGATCCAGCTGCTGAATGCGAACAATTCCGAAGCTGCACACGACAAGGCTGAGAGCGCGTCCGCACACATGGAGGACATCAACAACAACATGGCGGACCTTATTCACATCAACTCGGAGGCTGCAGCCCTGATGACTGTCGTCATCGATCAGACGGTTCAGAACTGGATACTCTGGACTTTCATCGCCATAGCCGCAGTCGCTATAGTCATTCCAATCATGGCCTTCATGACTCTGTCCAGAATCACGAAGACAATCAGCGCAGTGTGGAAGGCTGCGAAGACGATATCCGAAGGCAACTTCAGGACGCGTCTCGAGATCAAGACCGGAAACGATGAAGTTGGCGACCTGGTAAGGGCAATGAACTCGCTCATCGACAATACGTCCCAGCCGCTCATCGAACTGACCGAGAGCGCCCAGGCAATAGCTGCTGGAGATCTGTCCAAAGAGATCGCGGTCGAGGGCAAGGGCGATCTCGCGAAGCTAGTCGCTGCGTTCAAGCAGATGCAATCCAATCTATCCGGACTCACGAAGGAGCTCAGGACGGCGTCCGAATCGCTCAGAGAATCCTCAGCCGCCTTTGCTGAAACTATCGGTCACATGACCGAGAGCACGCAGCAGGTGTCATCCTCAGTAACACAGGGCACCAGGAGCACGCAGACGGAATCCGCCAGGATTGACGAGATGGTCGAGATGCTGGCCGAGCAGACGAAAGCAATCTATGATGTCGTGCAGAGCGCCCAGAACGCAGCCGGAGCTTCGGCCAACGCAAGCGAGGTCGCGCAGAACGGGAGCAAGTCCGCCCAGAACTCTCTGGAGAAGATGAACTCGCTCCTGAAGAATGTCGAAAGCACCTCCGACGCGATGAAGCAGCTTTCGAAGAAATCCAAGGAGATCTCGCAGATCGTTGCCATCATCACGAACATAGCTCATCAGACCAACCTCCTGTCCCTAAACGCGGCTATCGAGGCGGCCAGGGCGGGAGAGCAGGGGAGAGGATTTGCTGTAGTTGCAGACGAGGTCAGGAAGCTCGCGGAGGGCTCTAGGAAGGCAGCAAGCCAGATACAGCAGCTCATCGAGCTCGTGGAGACCGACATAGAAGACACCACAGAGAAGATGGACCACACGATGAAGGACGCGTCCGAGAGCTCGAGGACGATCTCTGAGTCGCTGAAGTCACTTGAGGACATCGCCGCGACGGTGCAGGAGACCGCAGCTATGGTCGAGGAGATCAGCGCTTCGACGGAGGAACAGAAGGCGCTGACCGAGAGCCTCGCAAAGTCGCTGGACGAGGTCGCGTCCATCGCCAGGGAGAACTGGCAGTCCGCAGAGGGCATATCCGTGTCGTCGGAGAACCTGGCAGCTGGGATGGAGGAGCTGACCGCGTCGGCCCATGAGCTGGCGGAGCTGGCAAAGAATCTGAACGAGATCACCAAGCAGGTGGATTCCTCGAAGGCCAGCCAGGCCCCGGAAAAATGAGGCTGCAACTCTTGAAGATGCGAGGTTTGGTAACTTGATGTCCGAAACCGATTTGAGGCAGTTCGTGGTCTTCAGGCTCGGGAAGGAAGAATACGGGTTCGATATCTCCATCGTCAGGGAGATACACAACATGGAGGAAATCGCCAAGGTCCACAGGAGCGCTTCGCACATCGAGGGCGTGATGAACCTCCGAGGGAAGCTGCTCACTGTTGTTAACCTTAGGACCAGGTTCGGCATGGACCCAATGCCTGCCGGCGAGGGCAACCCGAAGATCGTGGTTGTGGACGCCTCTGATGCCCCCGTCGGTTTCCTGGTCGATGAAGTAGTTGAGGTCGTGAGGATAGGAAACAAGGCGATAGAGAAGGCACCCGCATACGTGACGAGCGGTATCGAGGCGCAGTATGTTACGGGCATCGCGAAGCACGACGAGAGACTCATAACCCTCATAGACCCCCTCAAGGTTCTAGATCTGTCATGTGATGAAGAAAACCGTCCGGGAGTGAGGTAGAATGGCGAAGATAATGGTGGTAGACGACTCCGAGTTCATGCGTAAGGTCCTGAGGAACATCCTGGAAGCAGGAGGACACAAGGTGATCGAGGCGAAGAGCGCCGACGAGGCCTACGAGAGGTTCCTCAAGGAGAACCCCGATGTGATCACCATGGACATCGTGATGCCTAACAAGGACGGAATCGAGGCAGTCAGAAGGCTGAAGGAGGCCAGAGGCAAGGTGAAGATCATCATGATATCCGCTCTGGGCCATCAGAAGACCGTGATGAGATCCCTTGAGGCGGGAGCTGTCGATTTCATAATCAAGCCATTCACTGCCGACGACGTCCTGGAATCCGTCAATGCCGTTCTGCAGATGGAGATCTAGGGGTGGCGGATGCCTGAGAAGATCAGTGCCCTCATAGTCGACGACAGCGCATACATGCGTGTCGTGTTGAAGGACATGCTGGAGTCAGACCCGGATATCTCAGTCATCGGTACGGCCAAGGACGGGTTGGAGGCCATAGACAAGGTCAAGGCGCTCATGCCGGACGTCGTGCTACTGGACATCCAGATGCCCAGAATGGACGGTGTGGCGACCCTGCAGAGGATCATGAAGGAAGCGCCGACGAGAGTCATCATGCTCAGCGCGATGGACAAAGTTGACACTCAGCTTCCCCTGAAGGCGTTGGAGATGGGCGCTGTCGATTTCATATCAAAACCGAGCGGCCCGGTCTCCATCGACATTGTGAACTTCGCGGACGCGATCATACAGGTTGTCAAGGGCGTCGCGGATGCGAAGGTGGAGGTGCTCAAGAAGGCCCATGCACCCCTGCCGAACAAACTCAAGTACCTTCGGAAGGACGCGCTCATGGGAACGAAGGTGATCGTCCTAGCCGCGTCCACCGGCGGGCCGAGAGCTCTCGAGGTCGTCTTTGCGGCTCTCCCACGCGAACTCCCCGCTTTCATTTTCATCGTTCAACACATACCCAAGGACTTCTCCGCATCCTTTGCGAAGAGACTCGACGCCGCAAGAGGACCTAAGGTAGCCATGGCATCTGACGGGCTCATGGCCGAGAAGGGCGTCGCGTACCTCGCCCCCGGAGGGAAGCACATCAGGATTGGCTGGAAGGGCGCGACCACGCTTATCATGAA
>JAHIZT010000095.1 GCA_018814355.1 Candidatus Thermoplasmatota archaeon
ACGGCTTTCTCCAATCGTCACCGTTGATCACTTCCTGATTGGCAAAGAAGTGGAGACTCAGATTCAGTAGTTCGTAAATCACCTCCTCTTTGAGCCAGTGACTCTCTTCTCCTGCAGGACTTCGACGGCCAGTATGAACTCGTACTCCCTCTCGAGCACATACTGGAGCATGGCCAGGAACCTGTCGTACGACGCTGTGAGAGCTTGCGCTTCAGGCGGCTGGTCCATGCAAAGGTTTTTCCTGGAAACGCTCATTAACCCCTCCTGGAGAGATGAAAAGAGGATTTGGCTTCTCGCTAAAGGGGCTCGGGACGGGTTCCGGGTTCGGCCCTGCCCTGCGCAGGTTCTTCGTGAACACGTTGTTCGACTCGACGTTCATGAGTCTGGGCATCGTGGTCGGATCTGGTCTTAGCGAGCACCCGGACATCGAGGTCATAATAGCCACCATGCTGACGACCAGCCTCGCCCTCGGAATATCCACCGGGGTGAGCGTCTACGAGGCCGAGGGCCTCGAACGAGGGCGTAGGATCGCGGAGATCGAGAGGGCGATGCTCAGGGACCTGGACAACTCGGCGATATACAGGACCGCGAGGGCTGCCACGCTCATTATCGCCCTCGTGAACTTCTCGACCCCGTTGATGACGTGCGCGGTCACCATCGTCCCGTTCCTTCTCGTCCTCTCGGGGACCCTCACAATACAGACGGCATCCTATGCCGCTGTCTCAATCGCTCTCGGCATCCTGTTCACCGCAGGTGTCGTCCTCGGGCGCTGGGGCGGCAAGAACCCGCTCATCAAGGGAGTGCGGATGCTCGGCTTCGGGGTGCTGGCGTTTATCATAGGGTATTTCATAGACGCACTCTTGTAATCCCCTCCTCCCTGAGCCAGATATTGGTTTGTTGTCTGGAACTTCGACTGCTAGGATGAACTCGTACTCCCTCTCCAGCACATACTGGAGCATCGCCAGTAACCTGGGATAGGGGAGGAGGTCGGCGTGGACATCCCGTCCTCCCGGCCCTCTCCTCCTCGTCGACAGGTTGGTCCACTTCTTATCGACCCACGAGTTGACTAGCAGGAGGCTCGTGGCCACATACAGCACCCTCAGCTTCGAGTCCCTGGTCGATGTGCGGATCCTGCTCTGGGACAGCAGCCGGTAGCTCGACTCGATCCAGAAGCGAAGGCGGTACTCCTCCAGCATCCTGTTGAGTGGAGGATGGATGCGATTTCATTTGAAACAATCAAAGATGCCTGCCTCGGTGGCAACTTCTTGGGCACACGTCACACGATCACGAGGTTCAGAAACGAGGCAATTTCGACTATCGACCGTGATGCCGTGCTCGCGGGAGAACCCGCCACGGGTTCACCTAGTGACCTAATCAAGATAGCTCGTCGAGAAGCGCGCAACATCCTGAGCGAACCCAGGAGCCCAGTAGCATCTCCTGAAGAAATCGAGAAGATGAACGCGTTCATTAAGAAACTCGATCAGGCTGGATGATTGGGGCATCTCAGCACCGAATGACCCAGAGTCAAAGCTACGATTCGAACCCAGGGGTCATGCAGAAGCTCGAGGAGATCGAGAAGAAGGCCGAGATGACCCTCGTCTGACATATGAAATGGAAAACCAGCGGAAAAGGTTTCGAGTGGTTTGCGGACAGGGGCCGTTCACTCCAGCCCCGTCTTCTTTTCTTCCTTCTGCGGGGCTCCTTCAGCCGCGCCGCCGGCTTTCCGCTTCTTCATGAGCACCATGGCGACGACAGCAGCTCCAATTGCAGCCACGGCGACGCCTGCGCCAATAAGGACTGAGCTAGAGATGCCACCAACACCGCCGCCGCTTACAGGCTTGAGCTCCATGTACAAGGCGGGTGCACCGAAATATATGTCAATTGTTCTGCCAGGATGCGTTGTAGGGTCGCCCCAGCCTGTGAAATGTTGCTCGGTCCACGCGTACAGGCCATACGGATAGGAGAGAACTATCATTCCAGACGATTCGTACCAAATTCTCTCCATCTCGAACACGGTCGCCACCCGCTGAGCTCCGTCCTGTGACATCTGCTCCAGATACAGCCGATCATAGGTTGCGTTGGACCAATACGGATCGTTCCATCCCTTGTATTGGTCCTCGGTCATGACCCCGAGAATGTAGGTCGGGTCCATGTCTCCACTCCAGTACCAAATGTAGGCCTCGTGCGCGGCTGCGTAGTAGACCTCCGTTTCCATCGCGCTCTCATCTATCGGCTGGATATTCGCCTTGACGCCCACCTCGGCCCACATCTCTTTTATGTACGGCGCCGCAGCCAAGTCCTCAGGATTGTCGTTCCTGATCATGAATTTGAAGCTCAGCGGTGAGCCCAGCAGGGCGTAGGGGTTGTCACTCCTATTAACTAGCCTAACGCCATTATTGTCCCATTTGTCGTACCCGGATGCGTTCAGCAACTGGTTCGCTCGAGCAACGTCGTAATTAAGGGCCTCTGTCTGGTTGGGTTGCCAGAAGAACTCAGGCACAACGGGAGCTGGAAGAGCATATCCGATATCCGCATATCCCCGCCATATCGTGTCAATGATGTATTGCTTGTCTATCGCCATGTGCATTGCACGCCTGATGTTCTCATCTCGAAGGAGAGGATTGCCTTGAGATGATCCGCTAGTCCAGCAGTTGAACCCAAGGGTGCTTTGGTAGTATCTGTCAACCGCAGCAGTGAAGACGCCAGTTGCGCTCTTCAAGGAATCATAGGTCAGTGGAGGGAACTTGGCAACGTCGATATCGCCATTCTTGAGCGCCTCGGCCATCACCTGGTCGCTCCCATAGAACACGAACACAATGCGATCATAGGCGACAGGGCCTAGAAAGTACTTCGAATTCCTCTCGAGAACAACAAACTGATCCTTTTCGAACTGGACGAACCGGAATGGTCCGCTCCCAATCGGGAATTCGTTGACCACACCGCTCTGAATCTCACCAGCCGTGTACTGCCCCCAGATATGCAAAGGGACAATCGGTATCACCAAACCGGCAACATGGACGCTGGGTATCTTGAGGTATACCTCCACGGTGGTGTCATTGATTGCACGCGCGAATTCCGCCGTGCGGAAGTTGATGTACGGTGAGAAAGCCCACGTGCTCTCGTTAAGGTTGACGTTGATGCTGAAAGCCACATCCTCAGTCGTTAGCATCTCGCCATCATGCCATCTCGCGCCCTGGACTATGTTGTAGCGCCATAGCATGTTGGCACCCTCGTCGACGGTTGTGGCAGGGTCATCTGCCTCTGGCCATCTGTCAGATTCCCAACTGGTAGCGATCAATGGCTGCGGTTTGAGATCCTCGTCGTACATGATCAGTCTGTCGTATATCAGGCCAAACACAACGTAGTCCGCATCTTCGTACGCATTGAACGGGTTCAGATTGGATGCCGCCTGCAACATCCCAACCCTCAGAACAGTGGGTTCATCGGCGCTGATTGAAGCTTTGCGGTCGCCACCAGTCAAATGATCCAAAGACACAAAGACGCCCTGCACAACAAACATAGTGCCGAGACAAAGCACTAATCCAGTTGTTAGGCGTTTCAGAAGAGTCCTCCTCAAGGTCAGTTCCTCCCATTCTCCCCGCACTCATGGACATGCGCCAAGCCGAGCCTAGCACGGAAGAAATCGCATCGCCCAACAAACTACTAATATCCACCCTCATATTTCAAAACTCCTCAAGGAAGGTGCTTTGATACGAAATTCGTTCGCCACCTTCGGCTTTGCTTCCATTCGTCAATTGATAACGCTTCACCTCATTCCGGAAACACCGCACAATATCTTGAACTGGGTGCGAGGACTTGTTCGGACCAATCCATTCGCCCTCCTTTCTGGGGCAGTATTCGTCAATCCTTTATAGCAAACTGCACATTACGGGGCAAAGGAACTGAGGCCGGGCATAACCCTCTGGAAACGGCTGTGCTTGGCACGGTGAGGACTCATTGAAATGCTAGCAAGGGCACTCCTACTGAGGCGAATTGTCAACCTCGTGATTCTGGTGTGGGCCGTTTGGACTCTGAACTTCTTCCTCTTCCATATGCTGCCCGGAGATCCCGCGCAGGCGCTCGTGGGGCCGCGAATCCCGCAAGAGATCGTTGACCAACTGAAGCACGAATTCGGGCTTGACGAACCTCTCTGGAAACAGTACCTCGTCTCTATGACCTCCGCGGCACAGGGCAATCTGGGATATTCCTGGTTCTACCACAGACCGGTCATGGATGTCGTTCTCTACAGGCTCCAGTTCACTCTTCTGTTGGTGGGCGTCGGAACACTCTTCACGGTCCTGATCGGAGTCCGTCTCGGCATTATTGCAGGTTCCAATAGAGGGGAGCCGCTCGATGTCGCCATCGTGGGATCATCATTGACGTTCTACGCGATGCCTGCGTTCTGGTTGGGGATGTTGCTGCTCATGACTCTGGCTGCGGATTTCGGGCTTTTCCCCCTGAGCGGAGCCAAGAAGATCGGAGCGATCGACCAGAGCTTGGGCGAAATGGTCGTGGACAGGCTCTGGCACATGGCACTTCCGGTCATAACATTCGTCCTTGTCAGCATGTCCGAGTTCGTCCTGATGATGAGAAACGCTCTCGTCGACGTCCTGACCGAGGATTACATCATCACGGCGAGGGCAAAGGGAATCACCCCGAGAATGATAGTCATGAGCCATGCCGTTCCGAACGCGCTCCTTCCGACGGTCGCCACCACTGCGATGTTCATTGGCTGGATGGTTACGGGCGCGATCATGATAGAAGTGGTCTTCTCCTGGCCCGGCATTGGACGCCTTACGTGGGATGCATTAAGCGTCAGGGATTATCCCGTCCTACAGGGAATCTTCCTCGTTGTCGCGCTGGCCATGCTGATTGCCAACTTCATTGTTGACATCATTTACACATACATTGACCCGCGGGTGAGATACTGACCTCCAAGGGACATGATCTCGGCAAGATGGAGGCCGCCCCTGACGTGAAGTCCATCAAGCGAAGCATCAGGGCGGAGAAGTGGAGGCTTAAGCTCAACAGAATGAATAACACGATGAAGGCCTTCAGGAAGAGCACCTTAGGCATGGTCGGTCTCACAATCCTGCTCATCTTCGTCATGATGGCGATACTTGCGGAACCGCTGTACGACCTCGGGATCATCGATAACCCCAACAAGGTGATAGAATCCAGCGACCATACCCGCGCCTTGAACCCACCATCATCCGATCATTTGCTGGGAACCGACGAGAAAGGAAGAGACGTTTTGAGTGAACTCTTTTTTGGCTCCAGGAATTCTCTTATCGTTGGTTTCGCTGCAGCGCTGATCACGATGGTTATGGGCGCAGGCATTGGCCTGTTCGCAGGCTCCTACGGAAGGAGTGTCGATGAATTCTTGATGAGGACCACGGATTTGTTCCTCGTCATCCCGTGGCTTCCTTTCGCAGTGATCCTGGCTACTTTCTTGCCGCCAGAGAACAAGCCCTCGCTCTTCAAGATCATCATTGTTATCGGAATCACAAGCTGGCCTGCGACCGCGAGGATCGTGAGGGCACAGGTGCTGTCTATAAGGGAGCGTTCTTTCGTCGAGAGGGCGGTTGCCATTGGCTCAGGAAAGATGCACATCATGGGAACGCATCTGCTGCCAAACGTCTTCCCGCTAGTGTTCGCGAATGCCATCTTAAGCGTTTCCTACGCGATTCTTTCCGAGGCTTTCCTGTCGTTCTTTGGGCTGAGCGACCCGACCAAGATCACATGGGGCCTCATGCTCTACAACTGTTTCAACTTCGGCGGGTTCGCGAACAAGGCCTACTGGTTCGTCCTTCCGCCGGGCATCTGCATAATCATAGTAGTGCTGGGGTTCACATTCGTCAGCTACGCCTTGGACGAGATCATGAATCCGAGGCTGAGAAGAAGGTGATCCGTCCTCATCTGGCAGAGCGGACCTCCTCTTGCACCATCTGCTCGAGCCGCTGCTCAATATCCGGGGGCAAGGGCGCACGCAACGGTTTCGAAGAAAGCTCCATGGCCCTGGTCATTGCGCGGCGAACGATGCCCGTGGGGCCTTCGTTCGTCCACTTGGCGAAACCCTGCCGCTGTCCAAGTGTCGGAAGCCACAGTTCGGTCCTGAACTTCTCAAGCGTCTCTCTGTGGTTAAGGAACATCCCACCCGGGCCAACTTCCTTCAATGCTTCGACACCCAAGGATTCAGGAGACGTGTCTATCCCTCGACGCATGCGCATGACGTATGTCCACATCTCGATGTCGATGATCGCCTCTGCCATCGACATGCACTTCGCGTCGTCCAGTCCGCCGATCCCTGTGATGATGTCGGTCCCCGAAAGAGCAGATGGAACCATTGTGGCGATCTTCTCATAAGCGGCCTGGAGGCCGTATGTCTTGGCGCTCGTCCCAAAACCACCCGACATGCTCGGCATTCCGAGGTACTTCGCGACTTCGACAGCGGCAGCATTGCCGATTGCGTTTTCAGGAGACCCAGAAGCCCAAGTTCCAGTCTGCATATCTACAGGACCTGTAAGAATGCAGTGGAAAACTGGGGAGCCCTTCCTGGTCAGCTGCGATATTGTCAGTCCGCCAAGCACTTCCGCATGGCCCTGCACGATCGACCCTGCAAGAGTAATCGGCGCGGATGCTCCGGCCATGGGCATTGACATGTACACCACAGGCACGCCGGCCTTAGCAAACTCCATTGCCGCCTCGATAGAGTCGGTCTCGAACTGTAGGGGGGCGACGGGACACTGAACCGCTGAGAAGATTGGCCGCTTCGTCAAGGTTCTCAAACCACCGACAACCTCGCTTGCAGCGGCTATCTGCAGCTTTGCCATCCGTGAGCCAAGGGCCTCGTGCTGGATGTGCTTAGAGCAATTCTCGATAGAAGTGACAAACCCTCTGAATAGCTGCGCGTTCGGGGGAACGTCCTGAGGAGTGAGGGTTGGCCAGAAGAAGTCAAGATCATCGAGAGCGTCGCCGAGCCTCGCAAAACGAGCGAGGTCCTCATTCACAGATTTCCTCCGCTCACCCGTATCGTCGTCCATTATCTCCACGGCGAACCCGTCCGTGCAGATCGCGGGCCGGGTCTTGACGGGAATTGCTATATCTCTGGATGTGTCCCTTGACGCAAGCACGAACTCCTTAGGACAGACCTTCAGGGCTTCGTTGACGAGCCCTTCCGGGACCTTCGCTATCCGAGTGCGAGGCTCAATCGAGCATCCAGCATCATGCAGCAAAGAAATAGCTATCTCGCTGTTGACCTTCAATCCGACGTCCGACAGGGCCGTGAGCGCGGCCTCATGAATCCGCCTGATCTCGTCCTTCTCGAGAACGCCAAAAGAACTTCGTGTCATGAGCCCGACCTCGTCGCATGTTGCTCGCCTAGTGCGGTATCTTCTCTTCGCCTTCTTTGATTATCCTGGCGAACTCTTTCCGAACATCGTCAGGCAACGGGGTCACCTGGTGGGTCTTGATGATCTCCTTCGCCTTCGCCCTGGCGTGGTCGACCGCAGACTCTGACCCCGAGGCCTTCCACGTCTGGTAAGTCGCGCCGTCCGTGACGACCGGCTGCCACATCTCCTTGAAGTGGTCGATCGTGTGCTTCTGACCGAGGAAGTGCCCCTCGTGCCCAACCTTCTTTGTGACATCAATCCCCATCGATTCGTCCGTGACGGGGAAGCTCTTGAGCATGTCGACCATCATCGTGTAGATCTCGTAGTCTATCAGGAGTTGCTCGTAGGATAAGACCGTCCAATTCTCAAGCAGGCCTGGCCCGGATGTTATGTCCGTTCCAGACAGGTAGTATAGGAAGGCCGACAACGCTTTCTCGTACGCGGCCTGCGCGTCAGGAACCTTCGAGCAGGTGCCCCATCCACCGACGAAAATGGGAATCTTGTAGTATCTCGCCATCTGCACGTGCGATGCTCTCACCATGTTGGCAGCTGGGAAGAGTCCCTCGAAGATCCCGGTCTGGACATCCATTGCCATCGGCTCGGTGCTGTAGCACACCGGAGAACCAGGCGCAGCAAGTTGACACACGGTCGTTAAGGCGAGCACCTGTGCATTGCCGACGAGGACTGCGCCGGCGACGGTCATCGGCGACGTCGCCCCGATGAGCGGCATGGTCATCATCATCGGCGGGCAACCAGCACGGACGAACTCGATCGCTGCATCGGTCGTCATCCCGAGGACCATGGGAGAGGTGGTGCACGTAACCGCAGAAACGAGCGGCCGTCTCTTGAGTTCCTCCCAGCCACCGGCAACTGCGGCCGCCATCTTGAGCTCGTACTGGGCCTCCTCCTTCATGTAGGTCGCGCCGCTGATTATGTGCTTCTCACAGTTGTTGAACGCCGCATCGAACTCGTGGAGCGTGTGCGCATGCCTCGGAACGTCTAGAGGCGTAACCAACGGGTAGTACATGTTCATGAGCTCAAGATAGTCCACTACCCGTGCCGACTCAGCAACGTCCTTCTTCGTCGAGTCCCTTCTGATGCCGGTCTCGAGGTCGATTGTTGCAAGGCCAGTGCCGTCAGTGCTTATGTAGCAGTGCTTCCCATCCAGCACGAAATCATTCTTTGGGTTCCTGGCACATAATCTCACGGGGCGCTTGCACTTCCTGACGGACTCCATGACCAGATGAGACGGGATCTTAGCCACCTTAGTCTTCTTGTCCACATCCGCCCCAGCGTCCTCCAGAAGCTTCAGACCCTCCTCACTGAAGACCTTGATGCCCATCGACTCGAGCAGATTGAGCGAATTGATGTGGATTGTCTCTGCATGGCCAGAGCTCATGACCTCCAGTGGTCTCATCTTGTAGAGGCCGCGGCTCATTGATCTGGGCAGAAGCTCACCTGCCTTTCTCTACGAACTGCTTGGCCATCACGACGGCAGACATCGCGTCGGAGGCGTATACGCCTCCGATTTCTTTGGCCCAAGAGTCCGTCACGGCAGCTCCGCCGACCATGAAGTGAGCTTTGTCTCCGGAGGCCCTAAGCGCATCCACGACGTCCTTCTGAACGCCGACTGTCGTGGTCATTAGCGATGACGCTCCGACAATGCTGGCGCCGACCTCCTTGCTTGTCTTGACGAAACTGTCGGTCGGTGCGTCCTTCCCTAGGTCGTGGACCTCAAACCCACTGGCCTCGAACATGATCCTAACAAGGTTCTTGCCTATGTCATGGATGTCACCAGCGACGGTGCCCAAGACGACGTGGGCGAGCACATTCCTCTTCTCCTTGCTCTTCTTCAGCTCAGGCTCGAGGACCTTGATTGCACCGTTCATTATCTCTGCGGCGTAAATCAGCTCTACGACGAACATCTCCTTGCGGGCAAACTTCTCACCCACCTCACGGAGGCCTTTGGCCAGTCCCTTCTCGATGGCGTCCACGGGATTCACCCCAGCCGCAAGCGCTTTCTTCGCAGCCTCGACCGCAGCCTCTTGTTCGAGGTTCTTCACACTGTTCTCAAGCTCGTTCAGTATTGCCTGCTTGTCATCGGACATGTTGTTTCCCACTCTGTGATTCGATTCATCTCAAGGTCCATATTTCACTCATGAACGGGTCTTCACTTCGGGATCTTCCCCTCGCCCTCCTTGATGATCTTGACGAACTCATCCTGGATTGATCGGGGTAGCGGATCGGGCCTGTGAGTCGCGAGTATCTCTTTGACCCTCTCGGAGGCGGTCTTGACCACCGTCTTCGAGCCATCCTTGGCCCATGCCTGGAAAGGCCTAGGGTCGCTCAGGGCCGGCATCCAGAGTTCCTTGAAGTGCTGGACAGTGTGCTTCTGCCCGAGGAAGTGGCCTTCGTGGCCGACTCTCTTCGTGACTTCCATCGCGATGGTCTCATCGGAGATGTCGATGCCTTTCAGGGTCTCCAGCATCATCGTGTAGATCTCGTGATCGATCAATACCTGTTCATAGGAGAGAATCGTATAGTTCTCCAGCAGACCAGGTCCGGAATTGATGTCCGCACCGGCCATTACCATGCTGTAGCCCATTATCGATTTCTCATACGCAGCCTGCTCGTCGGGCACCTTAGAGCACGACCCCCAACCGCCCACAAATATCGGGAGTTTGTAGAACTTCGACATCTGAATATGCGCGAGCGTGACCATTGTCGCGGAGGGGAACGCGGCTGCGAAGAGCCCGCTCAGAGGCTCCATCGCCATCGGCACCGACGAGTATATCACCGGAGCGCCAGGAGTGTCGAGCTCCAGTACCGTCATCAGAGCTAGGACCTGCGCGTTCCCGAGGACTATCGGGCCCGCGATGGTCACGGGGGAGCTGGCACCTACGAGCGGCATAGTCATCACGATTGGAGGCACTCCGGCTCTCGCAAACTCCATCGCCGCATCCGTCGTGAGACCAAGCACCAGCGGAGATGATGTGCACACTACTGCAGAGAGAACTGGCCTCCTTCGAAGCTCGTCCTCTCCCCCAGCCACGGCCTGTGCCATCTTCACGGCGTACACTGCTTCCTCTCGCAAGTATGTCGTACCGCTAGTGATGTGCTTCTCGCAGTTACTGAACGCAGCGTCGAGTTCGTGAAGCACATGCGAATGCTTGGGCACGTCCAGCGGAGTCACGAGAGGATAGTAAATATTGAGATACTCAAGATAGTCTGCCAGTCTAGCAGTGTCCTCGACATCTTTCTTGATCGACTCTCTTCTGGCGCCGGTCCCCGAGTCGAGGACGCCAATTCCGCTCCCGTCTGTGCAGAGGTGGATGTGGTCGTCGTCGAGCGTGAAGTCGTATTTCGGGTTTCTGGCACACAACCTCACCGGCCGTCTGCACTTGTCCAATGCTTCACGGACAAGATGCGACGGAATCTTCGCGACGCCGGCCTTGAAATCCACGTCGGCACCAGCATCCGAAAGAGTCTTTAATGCGTGCTGGCTATAGATCTTAATGCCCATCTGGTCGAGAACATCAAGCGATGAGATGTGGATTCGATCGACATCTTCAGAGGACAACACCTCTAGGGGTTTGATGTTCAATGCCCCTCTGCTCATGGGTCTGTTGGACAATCCCTGGGCCCCCGAATGCGGGAATCCCAATCGAATGCGATGAACCGCGAAGCCGCGGAGTTCACCAAGAAGGAAGCCGGTAGCTCGCTTTCCTCCGGCCTCTCATGTCGGACCGACTGGCAATTCCGCGAGTGAACGTACCTTGTTCGTATTTAATGCCATCGAATAGGGAGCGATGCGTTCAGTCACGCGCACACAGACTCGGGGTACTCCATCAACTATGGTTAGGGGCAATTCCCGCGAAGGAACGGACAGGTCTCATGAGACTCAGAACGATGCTTTTCTCCCAAGAATGAAGGAGGCTCGAAGACCGCGCTATCACGACGATCCAAATGCACAGAGGAGGCGACGGACCTCATATCCAATCTTCTCGATGTTGTGTCTAGCGTCTACGAGCCAATTGAAGAAGCTGATCTTCCTCCTTGGCACGGGTCTGCTACCCGCAAATCGTTTCGGCCTCTTTGAGAATGCTCCGTATCTTGGCCTGGGTTCCTGAAGGAAGCGGTTCTGGCCTGTGTGAGTCTAGTATTCGTTTGGATTCCTCGTGAGCTCGTTCTACAATGCCTTTGCTCCCCGCAGCGGTCCAAGCGGCGTATGGACCCACGTCAGTCAATTGGGGCCGCCACATCTTCCTCATCACGTCCACAGTAGACTTCTCGCCCATGAAATGGCCTTCGTGTCCTATCCGTTTTATCAGCTGCACTGCTAGAGACTCCTTGTCGGTTGGGAAGCCCTCGAGCATTGCCCCCATCATCCTGAACATCTCAACATCTATCAAGAACTGTTCATATGATAGCAGTGTGAAGCTTTCCAGAAGGCCTGGACCACCGAGGAGGTCCGCTCCCGCAAGGAACATGGTATACGCGCTCAATGCTTTCTCGTAGGCAGCCTGTGGGTCAGGAGTTTTCGAACTTGAACCGTGACCTCCGGAGAAGAAAGGGATCTTGTAGTGTTCAGCCATCTGTATATGCCCCGCGGCCACCATGTTTCCTGGTGGAAGGGCTCCCCCGAACGAACCTGTGGTTATGTCCATCGACATGGGGACCGAGGAGTATATCACCGGAGATCCTGGATGCGCGAGCTGGATGATGGCATTGACCCCGAGCACTTGAGCGTTGCCCAGGAGAACAGAGCCCGCGATCGTAGCCGGGCCGCTGGCTCCTATGAGAGGCATAGTCATGATTATCGGGGGAATCCCCGCCTCCGCATATGTCAAAGCCGGCTCGATCGTCTTTCCAACGATCATCGGCGATGAAACGCAATTGATGGAGGAGAGAAGTGGCCTTCTTCGAAGTTCTTCAGCTCCGCCGAGAACAGCTTCAGCGATCTTTATCTCGATCTCCGCCTCTTCTTTCCTGTACACTCCGCCACTTACGATATGTTTCGAGGTGTTCTGAACAGCGGTGGCGAACTCATAAGCTGTGTGCGCCTGGGTCGGGACATCCGAGGGCGTAACCATCGGAGTGTATGAAACAATCTCGGGGATCGCATCTGCGAATCGCGCGCAATCCTCAACATCGCGCAGCAGGGGGGCACGGCGCTTGCCCGTGTCGAAATCCAGCACGGCTATACCCTCGCCGTCAGTGCTCAGATAGTGATGTTCGTGATCCAGCACGAAGTCGTGGTCCTCAGTCCTCCCACCAAGGCGGACCGGACGCCTGCAGCGGCGCAGTCCGTCTTCAACTATAGAACGTGGGAACTGCGCAACCTTGCTCTTCAGGTCGACCTCCGCGCCGTTCTTCTTGAGAATCCCTAGGGCTTCGTCGCTGAATATCTTCATGCCCATTGACTCGAGGAGGGAGAGTGATTCTTCATGAATCTCTTCTCTTTGCTTTTCCGTAAGAACCGTGAGTCTCCCAAGCCCCCGTCTGATTCCAAGTGCCGGCATCTTCTTCGCCACCTTTCTTCCAAGTAGTGTTTGCTCGCGATTGGCTTTGTTCGCGTTTATGAAGTGTGCTTCGAGAACGCCGTCTCAATATCTCGGAGCCTCTTCGATGTATCTTCGGACAACGGCGTGGGTTCGTGTGCCGCAAGGATCTTCTCGACCTCGACGTGCGCAATGTCGTACATTTCCTTCTTCCCTCCAGCAACCCAGGAATCGTAGCTGGAGCGGTCGGCGTATCTTGGCATGTAGAGCCTCCGGAAATTCGCGAGCGTGTGCGGATGGCTCAGATACTGACCCTTGGGACCCGCCTTCTCGATGACATCCATTGCGATTTCGTTCTCGTCCACATCGATCCCTTGCCATGAGCGTCTGACGTGTTCCCAAACATCTGAGTCGATCAACATCTGCTCCATGGAGACGAACATAGAGTCGTTGAGTCCTCCTATGCCTGTCATAAGGTCGCAGCCCGCAAGGGCAGCAGCGGTTGTGGTGACTCCTTTCTCGAAGCCGAGCTGAAATCCCGGCGACTTGCCCGTGTTTCCCAGGCCGCCCATCATCGATGGCAATCGGTAGTGTTTGGCCATTTCTGCTCCTGCTACACTCATAAGGCCATATTCAGGAGCCCCCATGACGAAATTGCCCGACTTCATGTCGAGCGGGGCGCATACGAAGCAGTAGAACATAGGTGAACCGCTCTCTGCAAGCTGCGAGATGACAAGAGATCCCAACACCTCAGCATTTGCGAGCGCTAGGCTGCCTGCCAAGGTTGTGGGCCCAGTGATGCCAGGAGACACCATCGTCATCGCTACTACGGGGATGCCAGCATGCGCAAACTCAATGACAGCATCAGTTGATCCCTCGTCGTACTGCAAAGGTGCTATAATGCACTGCACTGACGAGAAGTGTGGCCGCTTACGGTTTTCCTCATCGCTTCCAGCTACCGCGCAAGCCATCTGTATCTCCGCCTTCGCCTGGTTCCCGTCCACTGCTTGATACTGAACATGTTTCTCAGTGTGTTCATAGCTCGTTCGCAGACCACCTATGAATTGCGTCAGTGGCGGGAGATCGGTGGGCGTCGCCGAGGGCCACAGGAAATCAATCGCGTCTAAGGCATCTGCCAGTGTCGCCCACTTCTCCAGGTCGGACCGGGTCGACGGCCGTTTCTTCTGCAATGCATGATCCCATATCTGTACCGGGAATCCGTCTGTACTCAAGTAAGGAAAACCATCTGAAGGTACCTTGAGATCGTGCTTCGGGTTCCGAGCACCGAGCACGAACTCCCTGGCGGCCGATTTCAGGGCATCACTCACGAGGCTCTCGGGAAAGAGTACGTGCATCTTCTCTTCGGTGATCTCTGCTCCAGCACTTCTAAGAAGGCTGCGTGCAGAAGCACTTCTCACTATTGCACCGGTTCTTTCGAGTATCCGAATTGAGGCACCGTGCGTCCGCTCGATGTCCGTTCTTGATAGCATGCTCACACGACATCGACTCAAGGTTACGCCTACTTGGCCGGGGTATCACGTCGCTCTAGAAAAAAGGTTCGCATTCCCTTCGACGCCCTCAGAACCGCAGAGGTTTTCTGGATTTTCCGGACGGTCGATCACAATAGCCTGAACTCGAGAGGCGTACTGGACGACACAGGAACCCGCTCCTTGCGGGCATAGTAGAGGCGACTGCTAGCACTGAAGCCTCCCTGCGCGAACAAGCAGCGACATAGCATGCAACGTCCGCCAGCCCGAGAATCAATGAAAAGAAGAAGGTTGGGAAGTGGTTTGACGCTTCGTTCACACCGACGACTAGCTACGTTTTCGTTTGGCCTTCAGCGCGACCAACAACGCCGCAGAGCCAATCACTGGTACTAACAATGTCGGGAACTCTGGGATCAGGGCTGTCACGATGACCGTGATGGAGGCGTTAGCATCCATCGTGTAGTTGGCGTCCGTCGCGTTCACATAGAAGGTTCCGAGCGCACCGAAGGTCACTGTAGTCTCGAAGACGCCGTTGTCCGCTGGCACCCAGTGATGATGCGATACGCCGAACGCCGCAGTCGCATCTGTCGATGTGAAGTCGAAGGTGCCGTTGTAGCTCGGAACTGGGGAGCCAGTTCCGTTCAACGCGGTAACTCGTAGCGTGTAGGGCGTTCCTGTAACCAAGTTATCATACGGGGGCGTGTCCCCTACGATCTCGACGTTGTAGTCGCTGACCTTGGCTACGTTCAGCACGAACATCGGAGCTCCTGTATCCAGCAGTGTCGGGAAAGCGGGGTTCCAGTTCTTGGCGAAGTCTCGAGGACCTTCTAGCGTGATAGTCTTCGTCACCGAGTTGTAGAAGTTCTTCAAGTTGTTTGGTCCGCTTTTCGGATAGCCGTTGCCCATGACCATCTCGCCCCAGACCATGTTAGCTGCCATCTCCGCTGTCTTGGTCGCACCCAGAAGGTCTGATGCCGATCTTATCGGATTGTAGGCGAGCACCGATGTCGATGCAGAAGGCAGCTTCACGATGAACTTCTCCCCTGCGGTCAGGTTCCAGTGCAACGGGGCCAGTATGTAGCTCACGGGCATCCCGTATTTCGTCGTCAACGGTGCCCACGAAACGTGAGTCACAGCGGTCTTGTCTGGGTCGTAAAGGTTGTACGGGCTCTGGTAACCAGAGTGAACTCCCAAATTGCCGCACCAGTCCATGTGGCTTGCCTCCAGGGCCCAGCCGTTAAGGGTGTTCGTGCTGTCCTTCGTGGCATACATGTGGTAGCCCATCACGGCCCTGGACTGCACGCTGCCGCCGTCGGGGCCGCTGGTGATGTTCAAGTACCAGTCGTCAGGCCAGCCCTGCCAGTACCTCGTGATATTGGCCGCCTCCATGTACCTTATCAGGAGGACTTCGTTGCCCCACGAGACACTCCAGAACCTGATGATGAGGTTGTCTGCCGTAGATGCGGGGTCGAGGTAGAGCTCCAGCCACCTGATGTCGTTCGAGTAGTCGTAGGCGGTGTATGTGTCGTAGATTCCGGCCGCACCGGGGCCGCCCTCGGTCATCCAGTTGGTGAACCAAGCTCCCTCGATGGTTAGCTCGGCCGTGGAGAACTGAGTCCTCAGGTCCCCAGCAGCTGAAAGTCCGAGGATCTTGCTGGCAGCTGCTCTGTTGAAGGTCAACTTGCCCTGAAGCTCGTGCCAGTACCCATCATCTGCGCTGGCAAGCGGCGTCGAAGCCATCGGCACACCATAGTAGGTGTTCGCGTAGTGAGTGCCAGCTCTGATGGCCTGCATCTCCCATGTCTCCAGGTAGGTCCCGTACCAGGAGATGTTCATCCACGCTCCTGCAGTGTTGATCGGGCCTAGGACGGGTGTGAATATCGGGTCCTTGCTAGGTCCGTTGGAGATCTCAGTGATGTTCTTGGCATCGATCGTCAACCTGTACCAGGTCGTGATCGAGTTGCCCATGTCGATGTCCGGGGCGGTCTTCGTGGAGTACGGGTCATACACCAGAACGAACGGATATGATGTTCGGGCCTGGTATTCCTGATAGCCTGTCTGCCTCAATGGCCACCATCCGTTCAGACCCATAGTCCCGTTCCATCTGCCGAGGTCAGCGGTGTCGTGTGACTTCTCGTACAGCTCGAACATGTGGTCTATCGAGTAAGTTAATTCCCTGCCGCCAGCGAGTACATTCGCCGGTTCAGGTTGCTCCTCTGCATCCGGTGCAGGTGCGCTCTTGGGGGTAGCCTGTCCAAAGACAGCAAAACCGGTCAAAACCATGACCCCGACGATTGCAAGAGCCATGAATTTCCTCCACGGCAGAGCGGTCGGCGGTCGAGACACGGGTCCCCTCTCAATCATCGGGGATGGGGGCACTTCCGTGTGTCCTAGGTTTCGGCCGATATCAAATCCTCTGTCATACGAAAAATGGTCCGCAACTGACAATCTGGGTTCCTCCCTAGCAGTTCTGGATGTATATGATGCTCGATGCTATATGAAACCTTCTTCCGGCATGCTCTCCAGAACTCCAAGAAGCGCCAACCCGGGCACTTGGACGTGTATGGTATGAATACTGGCAACTGGCAAGGAATGCACTTTCCCGAGCGCACGCAAACTGCCGGCATAACACCCTGGTAGTCAAGGGATGGGGAATGCCCCGCGTGGCAAGATCGGAAGAAGGGGAGCTAGCTTTTGCCAGTTCGCGTTACGAGACGTACACAATGACCCGCCATATCGCCGATAGAAAAGTCTTTGGCCGTACCGTGTGAGCTGCCCCTGATCGGGGAGCAGATGTGTATCACCGATGTGCTATTGGCACTTTCATGACGCTCTCAGAAATCTCGGTTCGCTACTGGTTACTCGCACTACAACACGCTCCTTGTTCTTTCAGAATGAAACTCGAATTCGGTCCAATCCAGTCCAATGCTTCATGCTTCATGTCACAATACATTAAATAGCCGGATTTCATTATGACGACCGTTTATTTGTGGAGCCATAATACACGGGGGATATAATGTCTGAAGGGACGAATTCCAGTGCGCCTGCTAGTGAGCCTGAGCAACCAAGAGCTGTTCCTGCCTCTACTGACAAGGGAAAGAAGAACCTCTGGTTGATGATCGCAGCCATTGTCGTTGTCATATTGCTGATTAGCTCTATGGCGTACGTCTTTGTGCTTATGCCAAAGGATGAGCTGGAAGCCGTGATTTCTCCAGACCCTTTCAATGTTGACGCTGGAGCTCTCAAGGCGCTCTCCGTGGAGGTGACGTGGAAGGGGAACGTGCTTGCAGCAAACAACCCTGACCTTGACTTCATCTGGTCTGTCGACCCGACAACTATGGGTTCGTTCGACCGCCGTGCCGTGGCCAGTGTTAACTTCACAGCGGCGATTGTGGGTGGAGATGGCACCATATCGTGCAAAGTGACCTACAAGGAGACGACCGAGGTCACAGCTGAGGCCGTTCTTACGGTCAACCCGCCCATCCTTGACTCGGTTGTCATCGATCCATCGACGAAGACCTTGGCGGCGAATGAGGGCTTCGTGTTCAACGCAACCGCCGTTAGCAGCGTGGCAGTTCCAATCATCCAGGGCGTGACTTTCAACTGGTCCGTAACGGGATTGACAGCCAGTCAGTATACCCTGAACGCCACGACTGGATCGTCGGTCAACTTCACAGGTTTGGTCGAGGGGCAAGCCGTGCTCACCGCGCAGACCACCTACAACGGTGTGACGAAGTCCGGTTCGGCCAATATCACTGTGGGCACTATACCTACCAGATCGGTAGACTACCGCTACTACGGTTTCTTCGAGGTGCCATTCGGTGAGTGGTGGGACTTGCGATGGTCCGTGTCTCACGACCATCAGATCATATCGTACACATACCCGACGATTTTCTACTGGTATACGCAGCCACCCGGGAACGTCTGGATCTACTCCAACGACATGCTCGATGTCAAGGGAAGGAACATGAGCGAGATCAACATGAACAGCAACCCTGAGTTCCTTCCGCTCCTCGGCACCGCCAGGGGCGGCAATGCCGAGCTCGACTGGTACATGCAGTACCTCACGAAGGCTGAGATGAAGAGGTATCCAGCCGCTACCAGCGATTGGGAAGACGGCTGGGTGATTTCGCTCAACGGTACGACGACCATGGACAAGCAGGCCGCGATGGCCGTTTTGAATGTCACTTCGGCGGGCTTTGACGACTTCACGACCTGGTGGACGGAGCACGCGACAGATGTTAAAGGCGCCTATACCGCTTGGCTGATGAAAGAGGGCAACAAGCGGCTCGACATCTACAACATGTATGAATATCCCCTGGTGCCGTTGACGTTCGACCTGAGCGCTGAGAAAGTGGCGGACAAAATCGTATTGTCGTACGACATAGTCAGCTGGGGCATGGATGCGATGATTAGTCGGTGGCTCCACGAGGCGTTCACTCCAACAGAGCACTGGTTCGAAGATTTCAACATGCACGCCAAAATAGGGCCAGAGAGGGCAGATATCGACATAAACACCGTGGTGGCGTACGGCATATATGCGTACGAGACAACCGTGGTCCCTGCGGGCAAGACTCACGGCGACCCATGCTGGACTTTTGAGCTCTATCTGCAGGATGTCCTCAAGCCGACCATCGGCCACCCGCATTCGGACTACGCTCCGTACGTACCATATGATTACATGAACACCGCACCTGGAAGCAAGTGGTACGGCAAGGAGATGCCATACGACTATGCACCCGGGCCCCATAACATCTCTGAGAACGAGACTTTGCGGATTGAGTACCCGACCGGGCCGCAGCTGTTCAAGGAGCAGGCATACCAACTGGACGGTTGGCCGAATGTGAATGAAACGGACATCAACAAGAGGATTGTGAACACGACGGCGAACATGACCTTCAACTACGCCGAGCCGATGGTATCCGACAACACGGAACTCAGTCCTGGATCCCTGACTGTCGACAACGTCGCTGGTTTGTTGACCTACACAGGACCGATCGATATGTGGACCTGGTCGAAGGACCAGACGAAGCATCAGTGGCTTGCGGATGAGTGGGACAGGCTAGGAATTATCCCGTACGGCATACCGTATGTGGAGTTCACCTGGGAGCAACCTCCTGCGGCACCACAGGCGGATCGCTATGAGGTCTCCGCGATGTCGAGCCCTGTGATCGCAGGCGAGCCTGTGACATTCACGGTGACCGTCTATGACCAGTACAACAACGTGTTCCCGAGCTACGTTGGGACTCTGAACTTCACGTCGACCGATCTTGCAGCGGTACTGCCAGGCAACTACACATTCACAACGACGGCCGCTGGCATCCACGTGTTTGACAACTTGACGTTCGGGACCGCCGGGCTTCAGGATCTGATGCTTGTCGACGCTGACAACTCGAGCCTCACCGGTGAGGCTCTGGACATCGACGTGCGCGCAGCAGCGGCTGCAGATCACTTTGGACTTTCGGACATCCCGAACGTCGTCGAGATAAACGTGGCGCAGGATGTGACTGTGACAGTGTATGACCAGTATGACAGATTGTTCGTTGGCTACGCCGGAACGATCACTTTCGGCTCCAACAGGAGCGCCGAAGTCGCGCTGCCTTCAGACACTACCGTGCCGGCCGGAGAGAGCCACGTAACAATCCCTGGAAGCGTGACATTCACGTCTATTGGTTGGTTCTTGGTGAACGCTAGCGACACGATCGACGGTACGATCGACGGGGAGACGACAGTCCAAGTGGAACTCGAAGCACCCCACATAGACCACTTCGTCGTTACGGGTGAGACCGAGCTCGCGCCTGGACAGTACTACGACCTGACGGTCCGGGCGGTCAACCAGTTCGGCAGCACTTTCCAGACATATGCAGGAACTGTCCACTTCGCGACCGATGCGCCAGGAGGCACCTACTCGCTCCCGGCTGACACACTGTTCGCTCTATCGAATAATGGAGTGAAGGTGTTCACCGGCGCGATGAGGTTCAGCCAGATGGGAACGTACGAGGTGAACGTGAGCGACACTATTACCACAACTGCCTACGGGTTGCTATCAAGCATCAACGTTGCAGCAAGGCCTAACATCGTCTACACCGCGTACGACTTCTTCGAGGAGCCGTGGGGAGAGTGGTACTGGAACCCCGACTGGAGACCCTCGTGGTACTATCAGGACTACATGTTGTCGAACACGTCAGGCCAATACGTGCAATTGTATGACCCTGGACAGGACGGGGCTCATGGCGTTCTCTTTGCGCCGTACAGGTTCAACATGACCGCCACGAACGTGAGCAATGTTGATGTACATAATCCGGAGTTCATGCCAGTTCTCGGCGGCGTCGGTCCGCAGGCAGGGGCTGAGGCTAGTATGCACATACGCATGCAGTATCTCGACCACGCCTGGTGGACCAGCTACTGGTATCCGACCTGGGGCGGAGGAAGTCCTGTCTTGAGGAACTACATCAACACGAACGACGGATACTTGATTGGAACGCTCATCACGGTGGAACTGAACCGAGAGGCGGCTTACGAGTGGATGGGCATGCCGATAGCAGATGACCCGGTCGCGTGGTGGGACACCAACCGATATACCTACGAGGATGCTTGGACAGCCTGGGTCGATGACGAAGGCAACAACCGCCTGGACATCTTCGCTGGGTATGCGGACTTCTACTATCCCCAGTATACATGGGCTAATGCGAGTGTTGACACGGACGGCGACATACTGCTCACTGTGGCACACGTCAATTGGGGCTACGAGGTCCTGATGACGAGATGGCTCACCGAGTCTCAACTCTGCGCGCAGCACCAGCCGTACATGGAGGACTTCGATATGCGAGCCACCTACGGCAACGGCATCGCGAATGTGACCTTCGACGCAGTGGCGCAGTACAGCTTCCACGCTGCGATGGCGAACGGGAGCACGAGCCAAGAAGGTGCTTGGGTCTGGGAACCAACGAGAATAGACTACTGGCCATCCTGGACCGAGTTCCCCGCATACCACCCATCCGACTTCGACCCGTATGCCGGACCCTCGTGGCTCGGCACGACGACCTACCAGTCCTGGAACTCCGGCGACCCGAAATTCGGCCAGGAGGTCGAATACGACGCAACGCCGCAGTGGTTCAACCTGACCGAGTTCCAGACGCTCATAGTGAAGTTGCCTCAGGGTTCGAATGTCATCGCGTATCGGGGCCAGGGCGTTGGTGCCAACGCGATATTCAACCTATCTACTGGAGACACGACAGAGTACGACGCGCTCAGGTATACGGGGACGGCAAGCCTCGGGTATGTGATCACGAATCCGGCGAACCCACTGGACATGGCGTCAGTGTATGACCCATTGACGAAGACGCTGACCTTCACGGGCCCGTACGACTTCAACAATCAAGGCGGAAGGACGGGAATACTCTACCACGGTGCTCCATGGATCGAGTTCATCGTCACACCCCCGCTGAAGACGGAGTCAGTACCAGAGCCGACCCCGGAGGTTACTGCGGAAACCGCACCTGCAGTGACGGCGGAGATGTTGAGCCTGGTAGCAGCGATCTGCGGAGTCCTCATAGCGGTTCCCGCGCTGGTAGGCACGAGACGCTGGGACGAGTAGAGTGCCAGAAAGGTCGAAACCCTTCAAACCTCTTTCCTATTCTTCTTATTCACATTCGTTCGGTCGTTGCTCTCAACTGGCGCTTTCTTCGCCTCTGGTCGTCGGGGACGCTAGAAACCTTGAAGAATACCGAGGCCTTCATGCACTGGAGACTACCTGCAGATCACTGTGGGCGATGACATCCAAGTAAGAGGTCGTGAGCACATGAAAATCGTTGAGCTAGGATGTGGAGTCTGCGGACTTGTGTGCGCTGAGCATCTCGCGAGAAACCCCAAGGTCGAGGAGTTGATCCTCGCCGATGCTAGGACAGATGCCGCTGAGAAACTGGCCAAACGCCTCAGGAACGACAGGATGACGGTCAGGAAAGTGGACGGCACTGACCCGAAAGCTCTCAAGAGTCTCCTCAAGGGCTGCGACCTGGTCATAGCGACGATGCCATGGCGACTGAACAGACTACCTCTGGAGATAGCTGCGAAGGTCGGGACCAACTACCTCGACTTCGGGATGCCCTTGGATAGCACTGGCCCGGAGTTCGACAAGCTCGATAAGATGTGCAGGGATGCGAGGATCACAGCGATGATCGGGATGGGCGAGGAACCCGGGATATCCGATGTGTTTGCAGTCCATGCGGCCAGCAAACTCGACCGAGCCGACGAGGCTAACACCTATGATGGTGACACTGGCATTGTGGATGGGCTGAGCTTCTTCTCGCTCTGGTCTCCCGTAGATCTCCTCGACGAAACCAGCGTCCCGGCAGCTGTGTTCAGGGACGGCAGGATCGAATTCATTCCGCCAATGAGCGCAAGACAGATGTATGATTTCCCGCAGCCCCTAGGCCGGCTGCCGGTGTACAAGACGAATCATGATGAGACCTACTTCATGCCGATGCATATCAAGACTCTGAAAGACGTTTCTTTCAACATCTGCATCGACGACGGATTCGCGCGGGCAGCTGTCATGCTACGGAAAATGGGCATGTTGAGCAAGGAGCCAGTGGATGTCAAGGGAGCCACAGTGAGGCCCCTGGACGCGGTCGCCGCCATGATGCCGAGTCCGGTGGACTTCGCGGGGAAGGTGAAGGGACACACTGGATTCGCGGTCGAGGTCATCGGCGAACTAAAGGGCAAGAAGACCAAGGTCAGGCTATGGACGATCATGTCCCATGAAAAGGCCTACGAGTTGTACAATACCAATGCTGGCGCGTACTACGTGGGGACCGGGGGAGCGATAGCCGCTGAGATGTTCGTTGACGGCGAGGTCAGGGAGAAAGGATTCGTGATTCCCGAGCAACTGTCAACCGAGAGCTTCATCGCCCGATTGCGCCAGAAAGGTGTGGAATTCGTGGAAGAGACGACTCCGTGTTGAGCATGGCAGATCCTCGCCGGAATGGAGAACGCCTCGCCCCTCAGTGGCCGCTGAGTTCTCGTGCCAAACCCGAAGGGAATTGCCCCACTGGTTCATTCCGAAAGGGTTCTCTCGACCTGCCACACCTCTCGTTATCAGGTTTGGGAATAGCAAGATAGGCATTAGTAGCATTCAGAGGCCGTTTTCCATACCGGATGCGCGTTATCAGAGAGACAGGGTTGACGAATGAGAGCCTGGGGCTGAATTGCCACGCGAACACAGCTCCGTTCCGTCCAAGCACGGAGTAGGATGCTCATGCCGTTGTCTGTTGATCTATTTTCACCAGGCTCATCAAGTCACAGCATGGCGCTCAGCCAAGAAAGGGGTATGTAGTGAGCCGCAGGAACCCGGATCAACTCAGGAATCAGTTCGATCTGGGAGATGTCCAGGTCACCTGGCTAACGACGCAGTCTGGGGATGGGTGTGTCGACTCCTCGAGACCAAATCTTCTGGCGCACGCGATAATGGAATTCTTCCAGAACAACAAGAACGCTATAGTCCTCATTGACGGGATCGAATCGATCGTTGTCTACAACGACTTCAACAAGGCTGTGAAAATGCTGGAACAGATCAACGACTTCGTCATGCAGTATCATGGCTACCTGATCATCTCCATAGACCCCACGGCTTTCAATCCGCGCGAGAGAGCGATTATCGAGAGGAATTTCGAGACCATATCTATTCCGAGGATCGGCTCCCAGGAATGACGGCCGACAGCGAATCATATGGCCTTATCCAATCAGTTTCTCAACGCACTCCCGGAAGACCGCCGTGTGGAAATCTACATCCTTCTTTGTCGTGTAGGGCGAGATCAGCGCCATGTTGTGGAACGGAGTCAGAAGTATGCCACGGTTCAGAGCCATAAGATGCATCAGCTTCTCCAGCTCGTAGTCCTTTGATGCGTCATACTCTCCCCCGTTCTTTGGCGGGTCAGGCGTGTTGTGGTATTCGATTCTGACGCCCAAGCGCACCACATGCCAAGGCACCCCGGTCTCATTGATCACATCCTTGATCCCTTTCTCGAACCGCTCAGCCAGGGGCATCATTTTCTCGAAGCTCTTCTCCGTGATGACCTTTTCCATGGTTGCCTTCATGGCAGCCACCGCAAGAGCGTTCCCTGTGAGTGTGCCTCCTAGGCCACTCTCGTCTGTCCCGTCTGAAAGTATGCGCTCCATCACTCTGTCTGCTACAAACTGGCTTATCCCGAAAGCGGCCACAGGCACACCCGAGGCAAGGGGTTTGCCCATTGTGATTATGTCCGGCTTCAGGCCGTGCGCGGCGGTAAACCCGCCGATGCCACAACATATCGTGTGTGTTTCATCGATTATCAGAAGGGTGCCGTACTTCCGGGTCAGTGTGCGAAGCGCGTCATGATATCCTGGGTCAGGGAGTATGATGCCCCTGTTGGTCATCGCAGGCTCGAACAACGCACACGCGACGTCTCGTGTCGCCAAGGCCTTCTCGAGCGCTTCCAAATCGTTGAACTCAACGACCCTCGTTGTCTCCTGAGGGTCTACCGGCGGACCTATGTTCCCGCTCCTTGGCACGGTTCGACCGTCCTGGAGATTCACGAGCGTCTCGTCTACCGTGCCGTGGTAGCATCCATTGACGACCAGTATCTTTGACCGGCGAGTGACCTCTCTCGCAAGCCGTATCGAGAACCTATTGGCGTCCGTGGCAGTCATTGCGATTTGCCAGTACGGGAGTCCAAACCTGCGCGACAGCTCCTCGCCGACCCAGACCGAGTCCTCAGATGGCAGCATCATCGTTATGCCCTTGGAAACCTGCTTCCGAACGGCGTCGACGACCGCCTTGGGGGAGTGGCCGAACATGGAACCAGTGTCTCCGAGGCACAGGTCGAGATACCTTCTGCCGTCTATGTCAGTTATGTATGTCCCCATTGCCTCCTTGGCGAATATCGGATAGGGGCCGGCCCATCTGACCATCCAGTTCATGGGGACGCCGGCCAAGAGCGATTTCTTCGCCCTCTCGAACATCAGCTTCGACTTTGGGTGCTCTTTCGTGAAGCGTTTCTCCTCCTTCGCCATTAGTACTTTGATCTTCGAGCGGTCAATCTCTTTCATCGAACAACCCCCGTATTCGAGGTCACGGAGAGCATCTCATCACAAAATCGTCTCCAAAGAGACCCTCCAATGAATTGGAGGGAGGAATTGGAGCGTCACCAGATATATATGTATCTCCTCAGACAATCCACTCTCGTAGCTCCTACGGGCAAGTCGTCAGCAATGACGGGGCGGATAAGATGTCTGTGAAGCCTTCCTGTGGGAGTAGGCTGCTGATACCGTGACGGTATCTGAGGGGCGGCATC
>JAHIZT010000096.1 GCA_018814355.1 Candidatus Thermoplasmatota archaeon
CGGACCTGTTCTCCTCTTCGGGGTTGGCCGAGAGGAGCCTCAGGAGGAGCATGTCCGCGCCCCATTCGCTCCCGCACTTCTTAGCCCACTCGACGGGCTCTTTCATCACAGGGCCCATTGAGCGCATCAAATGGTCCGGTATCACCCTGGTCGTGTCGACGACGTCCATGGCCACGAGCGGCTTGTGTAGCACATCGCTCTCGAACATGTGGAACGGAAGGCCGTTCGAGCCGCCGGCGACAAGCCGCGCGCCCCTTGTGCCCCCCTGCTCACTAGTCGCGCCAATCGCCACTTCCCTGATCCTGCCCGGAAACTTCTCCTTAGGCACTTCGAAACCCATTCCGAAACCCCCGACCGAACATCAGCTCATCATAGGCGGCATCCTGAGGGCCGGATGCTCCTTCTCGCGTATCCAGCTAATCAGCTCATCGGGAGTGCGTGCCACCGTCTCGTCGGCAATCTTGCTGACGAAATCGGGAACTCCCAGCTCCTCAGCCCGCTTGTTCAGCTCCTCCTTCATGCCCTCCTTAAGGTCCTTTGGCATCCAGACTATGCGCAGGAAACCACCGTCCGCGCTGATGAACTTCTTGCTTACGAGATACTTCCTGCCCACGCCGATGAATCCGGGGGTCTGGATGCCACCCCCGATTGATCCCGCGAGGGTCGAGAACGACATGCCAAGAGGGGTCATGCCAGAGTACTCCCGGTTCACGACAACAACGCC
The DNA here is from genome assembly GCA_018814355.1 of Candidatus Thermoplasmatota archaeon. NCBI lineage: Archaea > Methanobacteriati > Thermoplasmatota > Thermoplasmatota archaeon. The sequence continues at coordinate 725 of JAHIZT010000096.1, forward strand.
CTGGAGGTCCGGTGAGACGCCCACGATGCACTCGAAACAGCCGCATGAGGTCATCGGCTCGTCCATCATGGTGTAGGCGCTGAATCGCAGAAGCTTGCCGTGCGTCTTCTCTGCGACGACCTCGTTCACGCCCACCCACTGGCCCTTCTTCTCGTCGATCGCCTCCTTCTTGGGGACAGGGTTGTTGGGTCCCGTGGGAGCGATCTGGAACGACGCCTTGGCGTCAAGCCAGTTGATGGCGCCGCAGAGCCCCAGCCGCTCGGGCGTGACGATGCATACATGGCCTGGGGCGAAGCTCTGGCAGAGCGTGCAGGTGTAGAAGATGTCCACGTTCTCATCCGTCAGGTTCGCGATCCTCGCGTCCCTCTCGGCATAGAATCCCTTGGCCTCATCAAGATGCTTCCTCAGCTCCGCCTCGTCCGTGACGATGTCGACCTCGATCTTGGACACGATGGCGCCGAACTCCTGCTTGAGCTTCGTAGCCAGGATGTCGCCGAAGTGCTTCAGCCTGAGGCCCGCCTTCACGGATGTCTTGCTCAGCCTTATCCAGAGGAGGTTCCTCTGACCAGTGTGCCAAGCGCCCTCGGCGAAGTTGACGAACTGGTGGATCCTGCGCTCAAGCACGGACTCGAAGTCCTTCTGCATGTTCTTGCCGTAGACCCTGACGAAGATGCCCAGGTGAGTTGTGGAGCCCTCTGGCATCTGGTCGACGTCCTTGCCGATGAGCGTGATCTTCCCGTCCGTGACCTCCTCCGACGGACACATCTTCAGCAGCTCGAACGCGAGTGTCTTGGATGGTCCGCCCGCCTCGATATACATGTCCGGCCGCCTGATGGTCTCTCCCTCGAATGCGGGACCGTAGGGCACGGGCAGGTTCATCGCCCCGAGCTTGATGTGGCAGCCGCGGACCTCGATCGCCGTGGCGATCATCTCGTCCATGTTCTTCTGGACGACGTACTTGTCGGGTATGGGCTCGACGTCCTGATCTGTGATGGTCGGCGAGCCGTTGAACATGACTGCGAACTCCGCGGCGACCTTGATGTAGTCCAATGGTCCGAGCTGCAGCACGAAGACCTTGGGCCTCTTGGACAGATAGTTGCGGAGCCCCTCGCGGTCGCCCTTCTGAATGCCTCCGAACGAGAGAGCCGCTCTGATGGCGAAGTTGAGTCCGTGTATTATCTGGGTGAACTCGCCCACCGGGTACAGCATCCTGTCCAGGCCCATGGAGATCTTCTCGTCCTTGAGCTGCTGGATGATGTCATAGGAGGCGACGATGAGCATCCCCTTGTTCTGGCAGTCCCGGATCATCTTCGCGAGCTTCTTCGGATCACTAGCCTTCCCGACGAACACCGCCGCGCCTGGGATGGTGTCGTCGACGAACGCAATACCTAGCTGCCTCAGGATCCTGTCCGGGACGAAACCGCAGTATGGCGTGCCCTCGTATGGTGTGGGGGTCTCGATGTACTTCAGCGCCTCGACCACTTCCGCGGCGATCATAGTCGCTTCTCCCGAGGCGATGGCGTTCTCTAGCGTCGGGCTCTCCACTATCTTGCCCCTGGCCTCGCCCAGCAATCTAGGCAGGTCCCCGAGCCTCGAGCAGTCTTTGCCGAGCCATGCGAACAGGCTGGGGAGCTGGTATCCCGTTTCAGGGAACTCGACCTTCTTCTCCGGGCCGAACTTGCGAAGCGCGCGGTTGAGGAGCACATCGGCGTAGCCGGTGGCGATGATTGATCCTTCGATCGCCATCTTGAAGAGCTGCTCCTTCGGGATCCTCTCGCCCTTGGGGATGCAGTAGGACTCGCGCTCCAACTCTGGATCGGTGATGCCCATCCGCCATCGTCTGTACTCTATGGCAGAGTACAATCGCTTCGCAGCCTCGCTCGGATCTGTCTCGAAGATGAAGTAGCCGCCGTAGACGTCCCTGGCAGTGTTCTCCAGGACCTCGGTGACTAGCGTTGAGCCGTAGTTGTAGTTCATCGTGCCGACATGGACAGGGAATCCCATCGCCACCGCCCAAGTCCCAATGGAGACGGCTTTCTCGTGCATCGCTTCCGGAGCTATCGCGACGAAAGGTATCTTGTCAATGTCCACGCCCATCCTGTTCGCTACCTCCGTGGCGAGGTTAGAGAATCGCGGATTGTCCACGCAGGAACCTATGTGCCAGACGCATGGCAGGCCTTTGATTCCAGCGGCCTCGCTCAGATCTGCCAGGAACGACTGCAGGCCATCTCCTGCGAACTCCTTGGTCTTGTCGGGGTCCATCATGCCCGTCTTCGCGAGCTCGATGGCGTTGCAGCCAGTGGCCATGAGGAGGACGCTGTGCTTCGCGAGCTCCTTTGCGATCGTCAACACGTCCTGGTCGTCCTTGGCGCGGGTGCTCTTGCACCCCGCGAACAGGGCGACCCCTCGTATCCTGCCGTTCGATATGTTATCGACAAGGTACTGGAACGGGTCATCGGGAGTCTTCTTCGAGAACAGGAGCTTCATCTGCTCCAGGCTGAATCCCGCCGTGACCTTCGCCGGCTTGACGGTGGGCAACAACCTCGTCTTGCCACGATGTCTGTAGGCCTCCATGGCCATATTCAGGATCTCGCGGGCGGACGACTTGGCGCGGTCGGGGGTGAACTCGATGTGTGTGTCCCCCACCAGCCTCGCGACCTCCTCGGTCGAGATGAGCTTCGTGTGGGTGCACCGCGCCAAGGTGGACAACGACGGCATGAAACACTGATAGTCCAGTACCATCGCGTCGAGAAGGCCGCTGAGCAGCACGAGCTCCTGGGACATCACGTTCGCAGCGATCGGGATCCCCTTTCTCATCAGGATCTCGTTGCCAGTGCAGCACACGCCGACGATGTTGAACCCCTCGGCTCCGACCTTCTTGGCCTCATCCTTCATCTCGCGCGCGACATCTACCATTATGTCGCTCAGGAGCGGGTTGTGGCCGTGCACCGCGACGTTGATGTACTTCTCGTCAAGCACGCCCAGGTTGGCCTCGCTGAGAACGAGCTTGGGCGTGCCGAAGAGCACGTCGCTGAGGTCGGACGAGATCTGGGCACCTGTGTAGTCCGCCAAGGCGCACTTGATTCCGCCGAACAGTAAGGGGACCGGATCCGCATCGACGCCCATGGCGGTCCTGTGCATGACGTCCGATATGGATGTCTCGATGTTGTTCGGCAGAACTGAGTGGGTATCCCATCTGTGAATCCTGCCTTTGGTGACGGTCGATATGAGGAACGAGAGCGGCTCGTCGGTGTACCTGGAGTAGTCCTCCAGAGCTTTCGTCGAGACAGTGCTGGCCAGATTCGAACCGTTCTTCCCGTCCGTCGGGAGCCCCAGCTTCTTGGCGATCTCCTCGAGCTTGGTCCTGTCGGTCACCTGGTAGTCCTTCGTCTTCCCTTCAGCCACATCGTGAAGCACGTGCGCGATCTCCTTGCCGTGCCCAGAGTGCGACGCCGCACCTCCGGCTATCATCCTGTCGATGTGGCGAGCGACCAGAGTGTAGTCGCGTGCGCCACAAATGCCCGTCGTGGGTTCCTTGCCCATAGGGTTGATCCTGCACGGCCCCTGGAGGCAGATCCTGCAGCAAAGGCCCAGTTGACCGAACCTGCACTGCGCCCCTTGGCTGGCCACTCTGTCGAGGACCGTGCTTACGCCGGCATCGTGAAGGGCCGAGAACATCGACGCACAGCTGCTGTCCCAACAATCACAGCTAAATTTGTCCTTTGTCTCCGAGCGCTCCGCACCCTTCTTTGATTTGTCACCTGAGCCGGATTCCAATTAGACAGCACTCCTGATATGCTCGACGACAGGAATGGCCGTGAACCCGCTTTGTCGCTCAGATGTGTGCCAATTCGACATGATCACGCTCAGTCTTCGAACAATCGACGGATTGGGGAATAGTCGGATGTGACCACAAATGGACAATAACGGATATGACCTTCCGTGAACGAACGCTCGCCCTTGACCGATCATGGCACCAAAACCACGAACTAGCTCCGCCCCATTCGTATCGAACATCTGGCTTACCGTTGACCACGGCCTCTGCAGTCGACATCTGACGAATGATGATGATTCTACTAAAACATTGTTATTGACGATGTTCGGCGCACGCCGACGCTGGCACATAGAAACGCCGACTGCAAGGATTCAAGCCTTGAATCCTTCAGAACCCAGGTACTTTGAGATTTCCTTCGAAAGCCGTCTGACGGCCTCCGTCCAGAGCTCGGCACCAGGCATTGCGAACGGGGATTGGCCCTCCAAATCGGATCGAGCGACGACATCCGAGGCGGGAAGAGAGACCATCAGCTGGAGGCCATGAGCGTCGAGCAGTCGGCTCAGCGACCGTTCCTGCTCGGCATCCTTGACCCTGTTAGCGACGACCCCCATTCGCTGAACGCCCATCTCACGAGACAGCTCTGCGACCCTTACGGCGGTCTCAACAGACCGAGTGCCTGGCTCCACGACGATCAGAAGCATGTCCACGCCTCTGCACGTGGACCGCCCGAACTGCTCAAGGCCCGCCTCCATATCGACAACGACGGCTTCATCCTTGTCGAGGATGATGTGCTCCAGAAGGCTGCGGAGGAGCGCGTTCTCCGGACAGAAGCAGCCGCCTCCGGCGGCTTTGATAGTGCCCAGAACAAGTAGCCTGACACCGTCGGCGCCGACCTCAGAATACCTGCTGGGGATATCGTCGACCTTCGGGTTCAGCCTGAAGAAGGGGCCCGTGGCCGAACCCGGCCTGGCACCGGTCCTCTCCTCGATGAGGTCCAGCTCTGAGGATATCGGCTTCGGGGAGCGCTCGGCGGGGATCTCAAGGACCGAGTGCAGGTGAGCGGAAGGGTCCGCGTCGACGGCGAGGACCTTGAGCCCATCCCTAGCCCAGATCCGCGCCAAGGAGCCTGCAATGGTCGTCTTCCCGACGCCGCCTTTGCCCGCGACCGCGACCTTTATGCCCAAACCATCATCCTGACCTGGGTTTGAGGATGATCTCGTGCTTCACGAGGTTCGCATCAACGATCTTGACCTGAGGCACTTCCTTCCTCTCGCCCAGCATGTCGATGCAGGTGATACCGTCATTGTTTACGATTATCCTTGCGGCCTCGGACATGACTACAACCCTTACTGAGCCCTTCATGAGATACACTGTGGATTCACACATAACTACCCCCCTGTCCTGAATCGACGATCGGTTGATCACATTCCTAGTCCATGGAGCAATTTGTTATCTGGCCAGCGATCTTCTTTGCCCTCTCATAGTTGTCCACGACGAAGACGAAAGTCAGCTTGTCACCATGCTGGCCCAGCAGATACGACGCCTCGAGCTGGACGCCACCATCCACGAGGTGATGAGCCGCCTTCACCCACATTCCAGGCCGGTTGTGGACCTCAACAATGAGGACGCGCTTCTCCTTGAACGGCAGGTCGGCCTTGATGAAGGTCCTCCGCACCTCGTCCTCGGACCCAGTGATGAACTTGATCAAGTAGTGTCCATCTGCTTTGGCAGTGGCGATGGTATTGAGATTGATGTCC
>JAHIZT010000097.1 GCA_018814355.1 Candidatus Thermoplasmatota archaeon
ACTGCGTCCTCTTGCTCCTTCGACAGTGGGTTGAATACGGCTCTAGCCAAACTATCCTTCCGAAAGGGGTTAGAGAATACGCCTATAAGAATGGAGAGTCTGATTCTCAAACAGTATTCCTAGACGTGAGGGGGCTCGATGGAGCCCAGAACGAATGGGAGAGAACAGAACCTATCAGGCTGGAACGCTAGAACCTTGTTCAAGAGGACGCGCATTGGCGAGTCGAACGGACACTAGGCGGAATAGATCTCTTCCGTCCCAGCTCCCGAGCACCAAGATGATGAAGGGGCCAAGGGCCGATCTGTAGACGCCACTACCTTATCTCAAGGTTCTGGTATCCCGAGTCAGGGTCGTTTCCGAAGGCGTCGAGCCTTCCCCTGATCTTCCATTGGTGGCTGACCTGGCCGTTGTAGCTAGGCTGTCCAGAAGGCACCTGGATCGTCATGTCGAATACTTTTGTCTCGCTCGGCTGCAGAACGAACGCAGGACCCACTGGAATGGACTGCTTCACAGTCTCGTTGTGGACCTCTGTCATCTGTCCGCAGTGCTTGCACTTGACCTTCCCGCTCTCCTCCGCGTGGATGTCCACGAAGACTCCGCCGGACTTGACCTCTTTTCCCATGGACATCACGGTCACTTTGATAGGAACCGAGTCTCCCGCCTTCATAGTCTGATGCGGGTATTCGATGCTCACCTTGGCTGCGCCGCCGGTCATGGCGGATCCCACGGATTTCATCTTATCTAGAAAGCCCACTAACTCATCAATGCGCCGTATGCATCTGGCTCAATAAGGCTCTTTCTGACCGCCCGCACGGTCATCACGAATAGACGCTTCAGGGGCGCTTCCTCGACCTGAAACTCTCGACGGCCTTCTCCTCCAGCCTTCGTGCCCTCCTTCGCATGGCTTCCCTGTTCCGCCTCCGGTCGTTCTCGGTCTCCAGCACCAGCTCAGGGGCGGTCGTGGGCTTCCCATCGGGTCCCAAAGCTACGACCGTCAGGTAGGATGATCCCGTATGCCTGATCTCGCCTGTCCTAGGGTCCTCGGCCTCGACCCTAACACCTATCTCCATCGACGACCGCCAAACGGCGTTCACGTTGGCCCTGAGGGTCACCAGATCTCCAATATGGACGGGAGACAGAAAGTCCATCTTGTCCACGGAGGCGGTCACGATGTTGCTGCGCGAATGCTTCGTTGCGGCAACGTAAGCAGCTTCGTCGACCATCTTTAGGATCGTGCCCCCGAAGACATTGCCAGCGATGTTCGCATCCTGTGGCATCATGACCCGGGCAACGGCCGTCTTCGATTGTGATACCTTCCGCTTCTCTCGCTTCATGGCGTTCTCCTTGCGAAAACCTTACGGGCTCTGAGAACAGTCAGAGAGCCAGGAGGCGGAGGTCCCTGCGGGGAGGGAGCGTACGGCTGAGGTGCAGGCATTCCTGGCTGGTAAGGGATCGGCTGTCCCGGCCTGCGCCGCATCATCAGGACGACAACGAGTACGATTACGGCGAATATTGCAACCCCAAGGCCAATCCCGATGAACAGTACCGCGCTAGGGGATGAAGCGTGATTGTAGTCTGTGAGGATCATGTTGATGTTCACATCAAGGGCGCTCTGGCCGGATTCTTCCTGCTTCACGAAGTTGCCGATATCGGAGGACCACCAGTAGACAATCGAGCCGCCGTTGCTGTCCGTAGCGGTTATCCTCAGGGTGTCGAACTTGCCCGCAGGTGTCGAAACAGACTCTATGCTCGAGGCCGCGACGTAGCTGACGGTGATCTGCTCGGTATCTGGGGTGGACGTTCCCTGTGAAACGCCGTTGATCCATGTCTCCGACTGGGTCGTGACATCGACCGTCTCGACCCACGAATCGCCAGGGCCAGTATGTGATGGGGAGAACCCGCTCAAGAGCGGCGGAGAGTATGTCGATACGGTCTCAGTCTCACTACGGTTCACGATCTGGAACGAACCTGTTCCGATGGACGTGTTGAGCCACATGACTGTGTCGTCTCTGACTATTCCCATGCCTTCCTTGGTCTCATAGACATGACCGCCAAGAGTGCCAGAGATGCTCAGTAGACTGAAAGACGCGCCGGCGGAGCCGCTGACGGTCATGACATTCACGTCATATGACTGTCCGTTCACTGATAGTGTGTCAGTTCCCAGGAAAGAGTAGGTGACCGAACCAGATGCATTCAATCCCTTCAAGTTCATGGTGATCGAGTCATTCAACCCCTTCAAATCCATGGTGATCGAGTATGTGAAAAAATCGTCGCTGCTCCGCATTACGGCGGAAGCGGGGACGACCCCGATCGACATCACGACCAAAAAGCAGACTACGACAGCATATCCGATCCTTGCGACTGCTTTCATCCGCATGCCAATACTCCACTCTCGAATACGACCACCTATCCCTCGGTCGGAGATATATCTTTACGCCCTGAAATCGCCGGGAGGAACTATTTGAAGGATGCTGGCACGAGACGGCCGTTTTTATCTTGCATGACGAAAAGTATTAAGATGGCCCTCTCGAATCCGGCCAGAGGCGAGGGATGCCCTGCGGATGTGGTCCGCTCAAGGGATAGAAACTCGCCAGGGACTTGAGAACATGCCCGAAGGACTATCGACGTACGCGGAGAAGGTCTACAACGCGATGAAGAACGCGGGACTAGACGGCGAAGAGAAGATGGCCAACGCCGAGAGGATCGTGGGCCTCACGAAGGCCCCCAAGAACTTCGTGCTCAGAGCTCTGGATGAGCTTCAGTCCAAGGGTTTAGTGAAACGTAAGGCGAGAGAGAAGGCGGCGGGCTACTACCTCCTGCAGAAGCAGTGAGCCTTCTCGTTTCTATACAGGCTCCCGGAGACACCTGTGGCATTCTCACCCATCTGGCCGAGCTCAGGCCAGAGCAAACCATATAATATCGTACATAGTAACCCGTGGCAAGTGTTCCGATGCCGGAAGAGTTCACTGTAACGCCTTACAAGGTAACTGGCGAGATCGACTACGACGTCCTCACAGAGAAGTTCGGGACCAAGAGGATCGACGAGCAACTGCGCGCTAGATTAGCAAAATACGGTCCGCTGCACCCGATGCTCAGGCGGCAGATCTTCTACTCGCACAGAGACATGGAGTGGCTCCTCGACGAATACGACAAGGGCAACAGATTCTCGCTTTACACGGGCAGAGGGCCTTCGGGCCCCATACACTTGGGCCATCTTATGCCCTGGGCGTTCACCAAGTACCTTCAGGACACCTTCAAGGTGAAGCTCTGGTTCCAGCTCACGGACGATGAGAAGTTCATGTTCTATGACCATCTCACGCTGGACGAGTGCAAGAAATGGGGGTACGAGAACGCCCTCGACATCATCGCTCTAGGTTTCGACCCCAAGCTGACGAACATATTCCTCGACACTGAATACATCAAGACCATGTACCCGATGGCGATCAAAGCGGCAAAGAAGATCAACTTCTCCACCATTCGCGCCGTGTTCGGGTTCGATAACTCGAACAACATCGGCAGCATATTCTTCACGAGCATCCAGACGGTCCCGTGCTTCCTCGAATCGATGGAGCAGAAGAAGAAGGTCCCGTGCCTCATCCCGTGTGGCATAGACCAGGACCCGCACTTCAGGATCACAAGGGACATCGCCGAGGGATTGGGCTACTACAAGCCAGCGCTCATCCACGCCAAGCTGATGCCCTCTCTTGCAGGCTCGGATAAGATGTCCACATCGACCAAGACCGACACCACGATCTTCACGACAGATTCCCAGAAGGTCGTCAAGAAGAAGATCGGGAACGCGTTCACAGGCGGCCGGGTTTCCATCGAGGAGCAGAAGAGGCTAGGCGGGGACCCAGACATCTGCTCCGTGCATGCATACAACACCTACTTCTTCGAGCCCGACGACAAGAAGCTCGCCAAGCTCTACGATGATTGCAGGGCCGGCAAGATCATGTGCGGCGAGTGCAAACTGCAGCTGTTCGAGAAGGTCTGGAAGTTCCTTGATGAGCACCAGAAGAGAAGAGAGAAGGCAAAGGATGTCATCGAGGATTTCTTCGTCAGGGATTGAGTGACTTGAAGCTTAAGCCGATAGCTGTTGTCAGGAACGGGATAAGGGAAACGCCCGATGACTGGGACAAGGTCCAGTCGAGGCTGATTCTCGATAAGAGGTATTCCGAGGGACTATTCAAGCTAGGCCATTTCAAGCACATCTGGGTGATATTCGGGTTCCACAAAATGCGCATGACCGAACTCAGAGTTCATCCGAGACACGATCCTGAGATCCCGTTTGTAGGAGTGTTCGCTTCCCGGTCCCCAACCAGGCCGAACAAGCTAGGGCTCACTCTGGTGAAACTAGTCAGCGTGAAAGGCGGAGTCGTCACCGTCAAGGGCTTGGACGCATTCGACGGGAGCCCTGTTTTCGACATCAAGCCCTACGAGGAAGAGATAGACTATTGAATTGCCAGCTCCCGCCGGAAAAGTACATAAGCAGTTCTTCCGATGGGGCGTGAGCATGTCAGAGAAAGACATCGTCGAGCAGCTCAGCTTCTTCGAGAAGAAGGTCCTGAAGGCCCTGAACGGACTCAAGAGTGCGAGCCCTGAGGACATCCGGACGATGAGCGGCCTGGGCCAGACCGTGGAGGTAATGAACGCCTCCTCGTGGCTGCAGGCGAAGGGATTGGTCAGCATCGACGAGATCATCAGTAAGAGCTACTCGCTCAGGAACAAGGATGTGGCCTCGAAGCCGCTCCCGGAGCGGGTCGCGCTCGAGTTCCTGGCAAAGGAACACAACGGGAAGGGCTCCATGGCGGACCTGAAGAAGAGCGGGAAGCTCAAGGACGAGGAAATATCCATCGCCCTAGGCTGGATCAGGAAGAAGGGCTGGGGAGAGGTCTCGAAGCACGGTTCCGACACGATCATAACGCTCACCGACAAGGGCAAGGACTCGCTCCATACAAAGGGAGAGGACGAGCTTCTGATCGAGAGGCTCGCAAAGGGAGACGTCCACGACACCGACGCCAAGAAGGAGGTCCTCGACTCGCTAAGGCAACGCAAGGACATCATCAACGAGAAGCATTCGGCCACGAAGAAGATAACACTGACAGACCAGGGAGCAAAGATTGCGGCAATGGACTTCCACATCAGGGAGGAGGTGGCGCAGATCACCCCCGATCTCATCCAGTCCGGGAAATGGCGCGAGGTCGAAGTGAGGAAGTACGATGTGAAGGCCTTCGCGCCGATGGTCTACGGCGGAAGGAAGCATCCGCTCACTCTGCAGCTCGAGAAGGTCCGATCGATCTTCCTCAACATGGGCTTCACGGAAATCAAGGGGGACTATGTCGAGAGCGCGTTCTGGAACATGGATGTGCTCTTCACGGCCCAGGACCACCCGGTCAGGGAGCTCCAGGACACTTTCTACCTCAAGAACCCTGAGAGGACGGACCTGTCAAGTGACGCGGAGCTGGTGGAAAGGGTGAAGCAGATCCACGAGAATGGAGGGACCACCGGCTCCACTGGCTGGAGATACAAGTGGAGCAGGCACGAGGCGGAGAAACTACTTCTCAGGACCCACACGACCGTGAACACAGCGAGGTACATCTCAAAGAACCCGAACCCGCCATTCAAGGTTTTCAGCATAGGCAGGGTGTTCAGAAATGAGGCACTCGACTCCACCCACCTGCCTGAGTTCACGCAGATCGAGGGGATCGTATGCGAGAAGGGCGCGAACTTCGACATGCTGTGCGGGTTGCTCAAGGAGTTCTACAGACGCATGGGCCAGCCGAAGATAAGGATCAGACCAGGGTACTTCCCGTACACCGAGCCCTCTCTCGAGGTGGACATCTGGTGGAATGGCCAGTGGATGGAACTCGGAGGCGCTGGCATATTCAGGCCGGAGGTCACAGAGCCTCTGGGCGTGAAGGATCCGGTGCTCGCATGGGGCTTGGGCTTCGAGAGGCTCGCGATGCTGCTCTGGGGGCTCAAGGACATCAGGGACATCTACATCTCGGATGTCGACTGGCTCAAGAGCATGCCGCAGGTCTGAACTCACGCGCACCAGCAAATACGGTGTGTGACGAAAGAAGTCATCTTAATACTGGAGGTTAATTCCCGGGCCAGTTGTTCATAGGGGGAATGGTGATAGTCGGAAGAACCATCGTGGCACTCCTCGCAACGACGGCGGTTCTTGGGATCGTGTTGACCTCGGTTCCGCATTCATCAGCCGCCAGCACTCCCATGGTGGGCGGCAATCACTGGGACGTGAAGATGGAGGGCGGGAGTTTCTACTTCGGGTCCCTCTTATGTGGTACAGTACTGAAGGCCTACTCCTATGCGAACGACACCACGAGACCAATTGCGATAGCAGGTCAGGACAGAACGGCGAAGGTCGGTCACGAGATCACGTTCGATGCTACGGCCTCCACCGACAACATCGGCATCGTGAACTACACCTGGAGCTTCGTCGCCGGACCAATGACGGGGACTTTGCACAGGCTATACGGTCCGGTAGTCCATTTCAAGTTCGAAGATGCCCGGGAGTACAAGGTAATGCTGTCAGTCACGGACGCGGCCGGGAATGTCGGCTACGATGAGATGGTGGTCACAGCTGAAAAGACGGGCGGCATAATATCGGTCTTCGGCGATGACAGCATCCTTCTAGCCTTTGGTGTGGTGCTTGTGCTAGTTGCCGTGCTCGTCATAGACGGACTGGTTCGAAGAAGGCGCAAGATCGGCTCTCCGCCAACGGCTCGGCAGAAACCCCCATCACCGAAGGCATGAAGCGCAACCTGTGGATTCCCTCAGGATGGAAAACAGCCTCAGGATCTCTGTCCGGCAATCCTGCCCAGGTCCGACTCGACTCTGGATAGCATGTCTTTTGCATCGATGCTTTCGAAAAGCCGCCTAGACTCCTCGAGCAGCTTGACTGCGCGATCGTTCTCATTGGCTTCCTCGAGCATCAGCCCGAATTCCATCTTCCTGAGGCCCATGCTCCTAGGCACATCCATGCCATCCAAGGCTGATATGCTCTCGGAGTAGTACTCCTCGCTTGCCTGCAGATTCCCTGAGGCATTCTCAGCCATCCCGAGGTTGGCATAAGCAGCGGATATCCCGAGCTTGTCGTTCAGCTCCGTCACAATGTCGAGCGCTGCGAAACAGTGTTCCTTCGCTTGCTCCACCTGACCTGACTTGACAAGTACTTCGGCTAATGAGGTTAGCGCATAGGCCTTGGATCTTGGCTGACCCGTCTCGTCAGCCAACCTGACGGCGTTCTCGAGATGCAGCCTCGCCTCGTCCGTCCTGCCCAAGGACGCGCTGGCGATGCCCATGTTGACGTATACGTTCGTCAGATCGACAGGCCCGAATCCCGCTGCGCACTTCGAGAAGTGGTCTATCGCCTGCTCGTACATCCCACGGCCGATGAACACGTTTCCGAGCTCCATGTGCGCCAATAGCATGCCCTTGGAGTCCATGACCGACATCGCGTCCCTCGCGCTCCTCTCCAGAAGCTGCTGCGCCTTCGAGTAGTTCCCCAGCTTACTCTCCACGACGCCGAGGCCACGAAGTGCCTTGGCCCGGACGCCTGGAAGATCCTTCGCCTGCTCGAGCGCGTCAGAGAGGAGCCTCGAGGCGCCCTTCAGGTCGCCCTTCTTGCTCCTGATCTTGCCCATCTCGACAAGGGCCTCTGCCTTGTGCCTGGGCTCTCCGTCGTTGGCGACCTTCTCGAGCAACGCCCACGCAGAATCGTACTCGCCTATGAGGCTGGCGGTCCTCGCCTTTGCCAGAGTCACGGCCTGCGCGTATTTCGGCTTCGTCGGTTCGAAGAAGGATATCGTCTCCCACAGCCTCAGGACATTGCCGTCCCCCAGGAGATCATCGCTCAGCCGGGACATCATCATCTCAGCCTCAAGCGTCCTGTTCGCCCTGATCAAATGGAACAGACGCTCCTGCGCGTCGTCCGCCTTGAGGTAGTAGTCTGATGCGGCGCTGTGCCATTTGGCTCTCTCTTCCTTCGTCATGGAGCTGTAGACGAAGTCCCTGAGGGATGCGTGGATCTCGAACTTGCCAGGAGCAACTTCTCTTAGCATCGACCCTTTCCTGACCTGTCGGAGATCCCTCGGTATCGCATCTGCCGGGATTGGCTTCTGAAAGACCGATGAGAGCTGGAGGAGGGATTTCTCCGTTTCGGATAAGCATGAGTAGAACTTCTCCTCGAAGAAACGGGAGACCTGATACTTCGCCTCCGTCGGGCTCGACTCTGTGACCATCTCGAGCGAGAGGGGATGTCCATGTGTCACCCTGGCCAGTTCGTCAGCTACTGATCCCTCGATCCCCCTGGACTTCAGCAGCTCGAGGGCCGCGGTCTTGTCGAGGCCTCCGAGCTCTATCTCTACGACCTCCTTCCTAGCAACCTTGTCAGAATGTTCGTAGAACTTCGGCTCTGATTCAGACGTGACAATGATCTTCGCTGAGCCGCTGCTATGCTTGAACATCCTTAGGAATTCCTGGAGGGATTCTGACGCGTCCGAATCGTCGAAGACGAACATATATCCGTTCTCCGAGAGCTCCTCGTTCAGGAGGTAGCTAAGCTCTCCAAGCTCGAATCTCCCAGTAGCGAGGTATGCTGCCAGCTTCCTGCTCCCGTTCTCCGCAAAGAACTTCCCGAGGGCGTCCGCCAAGTTCCTCTGCGCGTCCCATGGCTTGACGGTGTGCCAGAACACCCTCTGACCACCCATGCTTGAGACAGCTCTCGCCACTAGCGTTGTCTTGCCTATTCCTGCGATGCCTCTGACGGACAGAACCTTCATCGATGGAAGAGCAAGGGCCTTGTCGAATGCTCCAAGCTCTTTCCCACGGCCGTAGAATGTCGTAACCGTCGGCAACGGGGACGAGCGCTTGACGGTTTTGGCCCTGGAGGACGTCTCAGGAGAAACCTTGGTCGCATCTACCATTGGCGCGATGCTGTTGTCCTTCACGTATTGGAGGACATCCGCGGCATTCGACTTGCCCTCGAAGGTCAGGAAGTAGACCTTGCGCCTGGCCTTGCCCTTCTTGACATGTGCCAACCGTTCGTCAACAATCTCGGCGGCCTTCATCTTCTTGAGCTCGATGGCGGCATGGGCGCGGGATATCACACATGCCTGGGATATCCCGTCCTGAGTGACATCGAACGGGGCCTCGAACTTGTCCTCGTACTTGATGTAGTTGTTCAGATGGTAAAGAATCCGTTCCGAGACAGTCAGTTCACCGGCCAAAGCCTCCACCCCTGCGGGTCAAGGAACCAGAAACGGGTTATTTAAAGACGAGTACCACATGCAGCAGAAACCCACGACCCATGATGGCTCAACCGGGTGGCCTGCCAAGATTGGCCTGAGCCTTCTCCTTCAGGTTGACCTGTGCCAGAACGACCGCAAACATCCCAAGCGCACCAGAGATCAGGAATGGTACGATATTCCCATTCAATGGGTCTGGCAGGCCGAGGCTCCAGCCGATGAATATAGACACGAACCCAATAGACCTGACCTCATGCAAATGACTCAGCCGAACAGGTCGACCCCGGCCCGCATGTTCCTCAGGATGGTTGGGACCAGGGCCTTGTTCGTAGCCCTCATACCACAGTCGGGGTGTGCATACGCGATGTTCTCCCTGCCGACCTTGCTGGCAATATCCTTGAGCTTGGCCGCGACAGTATCGAGAGTGTCCACCTGATTCTCAGCAAGCGGCGTGACTGAGATGCACCCGGCGCCCAGTCTCTTGCCGGTGTCCTCGAACAGCTTCCTCGAGACATGTTCAATGTTCCTCCTCTCGATGCCTCCTGCGAACCCGAAACTAATCACGGAGACGTTCCCGAGCTCAGAGAGCATGTTCGCCGCCCCGAACCCCCCGATGAAGCCACAGACATGGACGCTCACCTTCTCCGGTGGAAGGCCGTCTGCGATGCGATCAATTAGACTGACCCTTGCAGCGAGGTCCTTGTACCCCTGGGACAGGAACGGCTCGTCGATCTGGACATATGCCCCTCCGTCCACCAACGCCTTGGCTATTGGCTGCAGCGCGATCGCGATGTCCTCGTAAAGCGCGAAGTCCATTATGTTCTTGTAGTGCGATTTGATCTTCCTGCTGCCGCAGGTCATGCCCAGCGTTGTAGGGCCTGTGACGGCGAGCTTGATCTTGATATCAGGATACCTGGACCTGATGTACTTGAGGTCCTGTACCTTGGAGAACTTCTCGGCCGAGTTCTTCAGCTCGACCTTACCAGTAACGATGGGCGTGCCGTTCTCGACCGCAAGGCCTCCGAACGACTCGGCGAAGTAGGCCACCATATCGGCCCTCTGCTCGCCGTCCGAGACGATGTCCACGCCGTGCTCCTTCTGGAACTTCAGGGCTTTGTCTATAGACTCGTGCAGGTCCTCGCTGAACCTGAACAGGCTGCCGATGGTTGTGGTTGTGAGAGGCGCCATCGGCTGGCAAAGAACCCTGGCCTGCTTATAAGCCTTTTCGACCCGAAGGTGACTCAGCGCTGGAATCCCGCGCTCAGCATAAGAGCCGACATCACGGGTAGAGCACGATCTGCTGGCTCACCGAGGCGGTCCGTCCCAGCGAGTCCGTCACTGTCAGCGTGATGGTCTTCACAATTGGCTCAACGGTTTCAGACAGCACCACGTCGATCCGGAGGTACCCGTTCGGGTTGTCCGTGACGGGCGCTTGGACCGATCCGACAAATGTGCCGTTGGTCGCCGTGACAATAAGCATGTCACCGATCATGTAGAGGGTTGGGAGCTCCAACAGGTCGAGGGAATAGATATTGAGGTTGGGGTCCCAGTATTGACGAGTCTCGTTCCAAATCATGGATTCCCCAGTTCTAGTATTCGTGATGGTCACGGTACAGCCGTTTAGTGGTGTGACACCATCAGGGCCGTACGTGTATCCAAAGACAGTATAGGGCATCGGCATACGTCCTCTTCCCGAGAGAGCGTGTCCCGAATCTGACAGCACCGATCTCGCCGTTGAGTACGTGTGCGTCGCGGTCACGCCGGTCCCAGTCGTTCCGTCGCCCCAGTCCCACGAGTAGCTGACGATCCCGCCTTGACCACTAGATGCAGATGCGTCGACATTCACCGTCAGACCATCCACGGTCAATGTGAATGACGCGATCGGTGGCAGGACCAGCTTCACAGTGTGGCTAACCGAGGCGGTCTGTCCATTCGTGTCCGTGACTCTCAACGTAATGGTCGCTACACCAAAGCCCATCGCGACATCAATCTGATCGTACCCACTCAGGCTGTCCGTCAGGGGAGAGATTGTCCACCCGGTTTGTGCGCCCGAGGTCGCAGCGACTCTGATGAGGTCGCCAAAAAACCAGCCGGTGTCAAAGGCATATGCATCGACGACATAGGCGCCGTAGACGGCATCCGAGGTGTTGGTCAGAGAGTATCCCGTTCGCAGATTCACTAGAGTCACATTGCAGCCGGTCAGCACGGTCACCCCATCAGCGGCATAGGTGAAGCCAAAGATGGCATGGGGGGGACCGGGCGTTGGGTGGTAGGGCTCCGAGGGTGTTGAGTTGACCGAAGCGGGATAAGTATGGGTCCCGACCATGCCGCTTCCGGTCGTTCCGTCACCCCAGTCCCAATCGTAGCTCGCAATCCCATTCCCACTGCTTGATGCGGACGCGTCGACATTCACTGTCAGGCCGTTCACTGAGTATGTGAACGATGCCCAGATGGGCGGCGGCGTGACTATCGTTACTTGCTCGCTCGCCGATCCGTTGAGACCGAAGTTGTTCATCACTGTCAAAGTAATCGTGTAGGTTCCTCTTGTGGCGTACGTGTGATTGGCTGTGACTCCCGCCGCACTCGTTCCGTCGCCAAAGTCCCAATCGTATGATACTATGAATCCGTCGAGGTCGTAAGAGCTAGATCCGTCGACAAATACAGTCAGATTGTTCGCATACGCAGTGAACACCGCGACAGGAGGTGGGGGCGGGATTCGGAATGGGTCATCTACAGTACATGACGAACCCCTCGGGCCGTTTGGCGTCACCGTTATCGAATATCTGTGGGTAGGCGACATGATGACGCCTGCTGTGTCGACAATGCCAGTCGGATACGCATCGTAAGACGCAAACCTGACCCTCTGGTGCATTATCTCTACTGGCACGCCGGTCGTGATATCGTAGACGTCGACAACGAGGGACCGCAGTCCGTCATTCACGATGTGTCCGGTCCACATCATGTAGTCCGTTGGCACATATTCCCACGTCACAGCGCTTGCCCTGGGCCCTTGTGCTCCCTTCGTTACAATATGCGTGTAAGAAGGTGGCGAGTTCGCATCAACATTGAACTCGATCCAAGGAGCGCCGTGGTAGAGCATTCCCCCTGTCCTTCCGCCTGGATTGTCGAAGTCGTACGGGCCCGTGAAGGTCAGCGTCTTCGTTGCCGGATCATACACTGACGCCATGTCCAGAGGGTTCGTCGGATTCGTTATCACGTACCCGAGGCTCGCGGTACCCGTATACCTGAGCGCGTCGTAGTCATGGGTATCTCCGAGAGACATGTTGAATATCGCGTTGGCACCAGCGCCCTGGCCTAGATACCCGGGAACGTTCGAGCCCTGAGGTAACTTCACTACGAGGGTCTGGAACTCGTACAGGTTGAACCGATGCGGTGTCGCGGTGTATTCGACCTCACTGCCGAATCTCGGGTCGCCGGCGTTCCAGGACTGATAAGTCGTCTTGGCGCCCCACCCCCATGAAGGACCAGCGTACGGATCGTACTCAGAATGGTGGTACGCAGGGGCCTGAGCCCAGGACGGCCAGTAGTCTATTCCGGCGGGTTCCCAGGCCCACGCGCCGTCGTTGCTCGCGCTCGCGTTCGCTTTCACAGCATGGAATCCGTACTGCACTGCTGCGTCAAAGGACACTCTCGCGATGCCGTCTCCCAAAGTGGCCTGCAGGTCGAAATCCTCGAACCAGGGCTCGTGCGTGCAGAGCTGGGCCTCATTCAACCATCTCGTCATGAGAACCTCGTAGCCCCAGCTGATGTGTGCCACAGTGAGCAGTATGTCGCCGTCCGCGTCAACACTCATGTCAGACCACGTCCACTCTGGATAGTAGTAGTCCTCGTAGCCGCAGTAGATGTCCAGGCGATTGTTGCCTTCGTTGTCGATCCAGTTGCTCCAAGCATCCTCGTACGGATACTGGTTGGTCCCCCACCATGTGGCCGGATCAGCAGTCGTCGGCATGCCCATCCACTCGTACGCCGCCTCCCGGTTCAGCTCCACGTCAATGATTGTACCGATCAGATATCCGTCGTTCGTGTTGATGTAGTTCCTTATGACTGAACTCCCACCGCCCCAGGTCGGATACCAGTAGCTGTTCCACCAGGCGTGGTCGAGATACTGCATGCGTATGTGCATCTCGGCCTCAGCTCCCACCTGCGGACCGACGCCTCCGAGGACTGGCATGAACTCCGGATTGTGCACGTCCACTGTAGACACGTTCGTGGCGGTCATGTTGAACCTATACGGCGCATAGATAACGCCCCGAGCACCGTTTTGGTCAGGGTCATACAGCATCGAGTATTGGCCCGTCGTGTTCGATAGTATGTAGTCCTGATAGTACCACTCATGCCTCCAATTGGGGTTCCAGAACCACTCTCCCCACGGCTCCTGGAAGAAGTCGTAAGCAGTATAGACGATGTTCGGCATCGTCGCGACGTTTATGCCAGTCAGCAGCCCGTATGCAGTCTTGGCAACCGTGTCGCTCACATTCACCTGGTAAGTTCCCATCTGACTGAACCTCATCGCGTGCGTGAATACCTTCACTCCATTGTCTGCTGGAGCGAACGCCGTGTCCTGCGGGAGTGAATATGTGCCTCCGGGGGCATCGGTCGCGAAGTGAACGGTCCCGGTGTACGTCTGGAAGGTGCTGCCGAACTGGTCGACCGCCTCGACCGTAAGGTCGTGGTACACTCCAGGCAATAGCTCCGTCTCACCTGTAATCACGAAGTGGTCGACGTGGGGGGTATCGAGTTCCACTCGGACAGCTGTCTCCCCATAGATTGTATCGTCGATTGAATCGCTAGCGCTAACCAGGAACCAGCCCGTTGACGTGAAGGTCATTCCTCCATGGACGGTCACATGATTCTCTCCGGCCGGGACAGTAGTGTCGGGAGGCAGCATCACGTCCGCGCTCCTGTTGGAGCCGAAGGTGATCGTCCCAGTGTAGCCTACGAACAGTTGGCCATACTGATCATACACTGTAACGGTAACATCCTGCGCCGTGTTGACTCCCACGATGCTCGGGATACCCGCGAACTCGAAACAATCTGCGACCGGCGCTGCCTTCACGTCTATGCCCCACGCCCCACCGGTGATGACAGGGTTGGCAGCGTCTACGAGCATCAGGTCCTGCAGCCCCGCGGTCCGGAAGATCAAGTTGCTGAATATGTGGACCCCCGCATCGGCTGTCGCGAACGTGTAATCTCCTGGCAGTACCGCAGCAACATCTGTTGATGCGAAGCTCAGCGTCCCGTCGTAGCCAGGGAACACGTTGCCGTACTGGTCGTAGACGGTCACTGTGAAGGTCACTAGCTCCCCTGTGACCACGGGGCTCGACATCGCGGAAACTGCATATCCATATGCACAAGGCAGCTGAGGAGTTAGATCCCGAGTGAGCTCGACATACGGTATGCTATACGGGATGATTCCTAGCCTGTCCCACTCACTCGCAAGGACCGAATGCTTCGCCTGATCCTTCGACCAGGTCCACATGTCGATCGGTCCGGTATAGGTCAACCGACCGGCGATGTTATCGACCGTCACATACCCAGGACTAAGCTCCGGGTTGTCGGATACCATCGGAGCCGCATAATTCAAGGTCATGTTTGCCGTCGTGTTCAGAATCCTCTCGTTAATCGGCTTGTCAAGTATCGGCGTACCGTTCGGATAGAACGCCTGCTCCTTGAACAGCTGCGGCCCGGTCGGGAACTCAATCACCAATGTCTCGTTCGCAGACAGGTTGTGGGCTGTGGGTGCGTAATCGTACGGCATCTGCCGGCCGTACCACAGGCTACCAGGTGCGGTGTGGTCGTACGTGAAATTCATGTAGGGAGCGATGTCCGACTTCGGGTGTCCGATGGTCGGCCTGATGACATCCTGGTGGTTCGTCCTCCAAACCCAGCACGGATCACCGTGAGTCTTGCCACCAGGGACTATAGCCGTCTCGTGCGCGTATATGCCGTACGCCACCTCGGTGGCTATGTCGACATCCGTTCTCTCCGGCCCTATGCTAGCGTGTAGGTTGAAACCTTCGAAGTAGTGCTCCGTTGGCATGAACGCCTCGTGGAGCCACCGGGTCATCATCGCTTCCATGCCCCAGCTGACTATGTCGTACGTTAGGACGATCTTGTCGGCCACTTTCTGAGCGCCCAGGTTGAATGTCAAGGGCGTGAGCGGATACTCATACATGTTATAGATGTCGAGCCTCTTGTTGCCCTCGTTCATCAGCCAGGCAACATAGGCGTCTTCGACGCCACGCTCGTTGGCGGTCCACCAGTTCGCGAAGTTGTCATAACCCGCCGAAGTAACATTCAATATGGTCATCGCGGCCTGCTTGTCCATGGTCGTGGTGCCGTTGAGCGAAATCACCCAGCCGTCATACCATGCTGCGGTAGCTCCTGGATACCTCGCCATCTCAGCTTTTGTGAGGTACTGCATGAACCAGTCGATGGTGGCATTGCCGCCTCTTGCGGTTCCTAGAAACGGCAGGAACTCAGGGTGACTGTTCATGTTGATCTCGCTCATGTTCCTTCCCTTGACATCGAGCATCATGTTGGAGTATGTCCAGATCTTGCCCGGGGGCTGGTCGTACAAGTAGAACATCGTCGGGTACGTGTACGATATGATCTGCTCCGTATGGTAGATATCCCATCGCGAATCCCACCACTCGCCGAATGGCACATCGAAGAAATCGTAGTAGCGATAGTCAACTGACCTCGGACTGACATCCAAGACCTGAGTCCCAACATCGGCGACGGGCGCGTGCTCCGACGACCCGAACATCCCCTGCATGCTCCCAATAGGGGCTGCCATCAACGCTGCGACAATCACCGCTGCAACTGCTACCAGAAGACCGAATCCCTCAGTCCTCATTTCAAATCCCCCCGAAGCCTGGCCCACTCCCAAGCGAGATTCCAACGTGCATTGATACTATATTAACATTATCGGTAGCTAGGCTATACTGACTCTGAAGATCGGATGCCGTAGGACAGGGTCAGCGTCGAGGTCTCCTAACCTTATTCACGAAGACAGATCCGACCGCGATGACGGAGATAGGCGACTCGGGACCCTCGATTCGGAAAGCTGAACGGTGAACGCAGGTGCGTATGACTCCACGGTCATCACCAGCTGAACCCTGAACCACATCATCTACGGCATGTTCCGCGCTGCAAAAGGGTTAATGGCTACCAGTACTGTCTGGGGAATCGTGAAGCTCATAGTCACATCCTCTGAGGACCCGGCGTCCATGAACATCCGGGCACGGCTCCTGGAGAGAACGGGATGGTCGGAGAACGGTTCGTTCGACGGACATCCTGCAATGACGAAGGATGACTTCCTCATGGTCCAGGTCGACAGGATACATCTTGACGAAGAACTGATTGACGAACGAGTCTCCAAAGCCCTCGGAATGACTGTTGAGGTCGTGGTATTCGCCTCCAGGCACAGGTCCGAATCGAAGATGCCCTCACTAACCGTGCACCCGATCGGGAACTTCTCATCCGCCGACCTCGGGGGAAGGCCAGGGACACTCTGCAAGAGCTCTCCGCAGCTCATGACTTCCGCTTTGAGGGCGCTCTCGTCCAATGGCAAGGGACTGGGGTTCAACATCTCGTTCGAGACGACGCATCACGGACCGTTCGTGAACTCACCTGCATTCTACATAGAGATCGGCAGCTACGAGGAGTTCTGGGGAAGAGAGGATGCGGCGGAGGCGATTGCGAAATCGATATTGAACATCAAGGATGAAGGATACCCTGTCATCGTCTGCGTAGGCGGAGGACACTACGCCCCAAGGTTCACAGAGGTCGCCCTGTCCAGAAAGGTCGCCATAGGCCACATGGCAGCATACTACGCCCTTGAGGCACTGAAGCCTGACATGATCGAGCAGATGGCGAACAAGAGCGGAGGAGCGAAGAGAGTCTACTTCCACAAGAAGGGCATGCCGAAGCCGGCGTACAGGGAGCTACAACAGAGATTCGCGTCCTGCGGACTTGAGGAGATCAGCAGCGACGACCTGGAGGCTCTGTGAAGATGAGCGCAAAGACCAAGAAGAAGGTGAAGGGCAGGACCTACGACGGCATCATCAAGGAGCTCAAGTCACTCCGGAACCCGAAGAACATCGAGGGAATGGCCAGATATGGCCTCAACTCACCGTCCACTCTTGGGATATGCATGCCAGACCTCATGAGGATCGCTAAAGAGACTGGGAAGGACCACGAGTTGGCTCTTCGACTCTGGGAGTCTGGCATATACGATGCAAGGATACTTGCATTCATGATCGATGATTGGAGACTTGTGACTGAACAGCAGATGGAGCATTGGGCCAAGGGTTTCGATAACTGGGGGATCGTTGACGGCTGTTGCGGACATCTCTTCGACAGGACTCCGTTCGCCTACAAGAAGGCAATAGAGTGGAGTAAGAGAAAGGAGGAGTTTGTCAAGCGGGCTGCGTACACGATGATGGCCACGCTCACGGTCCACGACAAGAAGGCGGAGGACGAGAAGATGTTGAGGTTCCTCCCGCTCATCGTGAAGGGAGCGACCGACGAGCGCAGATACGTTAGTAAATCTGTCAACTGGGCCCTGAGGCAGATTGGGAAGAGGAACCATGCGCTCAACGAGAAGGCGATTGAGACCGCAGAGCGAATCAAGAAGCTGGACTCAAAGGCGGCCCGATGGATAGCCTCAGACGCCCTCAGGGAATTGAAAGGCGAAGCGGTTCAGAAGAGATTGCTCAAGCAACCATAGTTCCTTTGAAGTTCTTCCCTTCGAGCGCGTCACTTAGGTTCGCCAAGTCGTTTCCGTCGACAATCGCCAAGGATATCTTCGAACGCTCCAGCACCTTCGCCCCGACTGCATCAAAGACATGGTTGGGACCAGCGCCGACGGAGCTCGTGCCCATCAGCGCAACGAGCTCCTTGTGCGTCATCTGAGGAATCCTTTGAGCGCCAGGATCACTCTTCGGGTCTGCGGTGTATGCACCGTCCACCGACGTCGCGTTGATGAGCCTCCGGGCTTTCACGCGCTCGGCCAGAAGGGCTGAAACAGCGTCAGTTGTTATGCCCGGGCTCACGCCCCCCATGACGACTATTGAACATGTCTTGCCCGCGTGCACTGCCTCGTCATAATTCTTCGGCGGCGTGTGACAGGCATGGTCCCCAAGAGCGGTTATCAACAGGCGCGCGTTCAGGCGCGTGACCTCGATCCCTATCTCATCCAAGAAGCTCTCGGAGGCGCCGAGATCCCTGCCTGCTCTGATGTAGTATCGAGCGATCTTCCCACCGCCTGTGACTACATAGAGCTTGAAGTTGGACGATATCCCAATCAGTATCTTTGCGAGCTTTCGTATGTAGGCAGTATCGCCCTCTTCCCTTACCAGTACAGAGCCGCCCAGCGAAAGAACAACGGGTTCCATTTTGGTCAACTATTATAATGGTGAACGCTCTAACCCGTACAAAAGGCTTCGGACTGGTTCTCAGATGACCGAGCTGACAGACCTCCAGAAGTACGAGTTCCGAAGGAGCCTCGAGGAGGTCCGGAAACTATCCGGACGGGGGACGGAACTCATCTCTCTCTACATCCCCCCATCGAGACAGATTTCCGATGTCTCGAACTACCTGCGCAGTGAATACTCTCAATCCTCCAACATCAAGTCTGCGAGCACTAGGAAGAATGTGCAGTCCGCGATCTCATCGATCTTGTCTAGGCTCAAGAACTTCAAGCAACCGCCCGAGAACGGACTCGTGTTCTTTGTTGGGCACAGGTCGATCGGTGCGGACCAGACCAACATGATACAGTTCGTTCTGGAGCCTCCGGAACCTGTGCCTACATTCATCTACAGGTGCGAATCGAAGTTCCTCACTGAGCCGATCGAGAGCATGCTGGAGACCAAGGAGACCTTCGGCCTCATCGTCATAGACCGGGCCGAGGCGACCATCGGGCTCCTGAGCGGGAAGCGGATCATACCGATCAAGAACATGCAGTCTCTGGTCCCGAGCAAGCACGGGAGGGGCGGCCAGTCAGCCCGCAGATTCGAACGGCTGATAGAGATCGCTGCGCACGAGTACTACAAGAAAGTGGCTGATGTGGTCAACGAATCATTCCTATCACAGAAGAATCTTAAGGGGATCCTAGTCGGCGGTCCCGGCCCCACCAAGGACTACTTCGTCAAGAGCGAGTACCTGCACTACGAGCTCCAGAAAAAGATACTGGACACTTTCGACGTCGGCTACACTGACGAGTACGGCCTCAAGGAGCTGGTCGAGAATTCCAGGGAGGAGCTGAGGGACCTAGACCTGATGAGGGAGAAGAACATCGTGCAGAGGCTGTTCGAGGAGATCCGGAAGCCGGACGGCGGGATGTCCATGTACGGCGAGGAGCAGGTCAAGAACGCCCTCATGATAGGCGCGGTCGATACTCTGATACTCTCGGAAGCCCTGAGGAGGGTCAGGCTGAAGCTCACATGTCCCTCGTGCGGCGCCCAGAAGGAGGCCATGGCGAAGGATTCCACAGAGGACGTCAAATGCAGCAAGTGCGGCGCGATCATGAAGGTCGATGAGGTGGACGACCTCGTCGACGAGCTGCACAAGGTCGCCGCACAGAACAACACCAAGGTGGAATTCATCTCAGGCGAATCTGAGGAGGGCGGACTGCTCATGAAGGCCTTCGGAGGCATCGCCGGCATACTGAGATTCAGAGTGAACTGATAACATGACCAAGGACCCGTTCCAGACGTTCAAAGAAGAGATCTCATCGGCAGTCGCGGGCGCGCTCAAGGAGCTGAAGGTCGAGACGCCAATGGTCCTCGACAGGCCCCCGGCCGGCATGGGGGACCTCTCCTTCCCGTGCTTTCCGCTATCCAAGAAACTGAAGAAGTCACCGGACGCGGTCGCGAAAGACATCGCGTCAAGGATCAAGCCGCACGGGATGATCGAGAAGGTCGAGACGAACGGCGGCTATGTCAATTTCAGAGTGAGCTTCGAGAAGCTCGCGCAGACATCGATAGACGACGCGCTCGCGAAGAAAGGCAGGTTCGGCGCCTCCGAGCACGGGAAGGCAAAGATACTCGTCGAGCACACAAGCGTCAACCCGACCGGACCAATGCATGTGGGAAGGGCGAGGAACCCGATCATAGGCGACACTCTCGCCAGGATCCTGCGACAGGCGGGATACGATGTCGCAACGGAGTTCTATGTGAACGATGTCGGGCGCCAGGTGGTGGTCATGAGCTGGGGGGTGAAGCACCTCAAGCTCGATGCAGAACCTGAGCGCGACAAGGACGACTACAGGTACGTTCTCTATTACCAACAGGCCAACAAGCTGCTAGAGGAGAAGCCGGAACTGGTCGGAGAAGTCGACGAGATGCTGTACAAGCTCGAGCACGGGGACCATGCCACTGTGAACCTGGTCCGAGAATCCTGCCAGAAGGTCTTGTCAGCCATCGTAGGGAGCCTCGGACGGTTGAATGTCAATGTGGATGTCTTCACCTGGGAATCCAAGTTCGTAGCTGACAAGAGCGTCGAGAAGATCATCGCGAAACTGAAAGACTCGGAATTCAGCAGGGAGCTCGACGGCGCCCACTACCTCGAGTTGGAGAGCTTCGGCATCAGTGGCCGGGAGACCAAATGGTTCTTCACCCGCGCAGACGGCACATCCGTCTACACTACCCGGGACCTGGCGTATCACATGGACAAGTTCAGCAGATCCGATGTCGCAATAAACATCCTGGGAGAGGACCACAAGCTGGCGATGCAGCAGCTCTCGGCCGCATTGTCCATCATGGGAGTCGAGAGGAAGCCCGAGATCGTCTACTACGCATTCGTCTCTCTCCCCGAAGGCAAGATGTCCACGAGGAGGGGACGAGTCGTGAACCTCGACGACCTGATAGACGAAGCGGTCGACAGGGCCCTTCAGGAGGTCAAGAAGCGCAGGACGGACCTCACTGAGGAGCGCATGAAGGAGATCGCGAACATAGTGGGCATAGGGGCACTCAGGTACAACATCGCCAGGATACAGGCAGAGAAGCAGATCGTATTCAAATGGGAGGATGCGCTCAACTTCGAGGGCAGCAGCGCGCCTTTCGTCCAATACGCGCATGCGCGCGCATGCTCCATATTAGCCAAGGCCGGCGAATGGGAACGCAGGTTCGACTCGAAGCAGCTCGTGAACGATAGCGAGAAGGAGTTGGCGAAGATGATCGCCAGCTTCCCCTCAGTCATAGCAGAATGCGCGGAGGACAGGAAGACACATCTGCTCGCGGTCTTCGTTCAGGACCTCGCAGCCCAGTTCAACCAGTTCTACAGATTCGTGCCGGTCCTCAAATCCGAGGGAGCGGCGAGGGAATCGCGCCTGGCCCTAGTCGAGGCCAGCATGTGGACGCTCAAGAACGCGCTCAACTGCCTGGGACTCGAAGGTCCTGAAGAGATGTGATCAGAGCTTCATGTTCCATTCGTCCCTGGAGTATCGTTCCGCGACGAGCCTCTTCACATGGCCCTGTTCAGCGTCGGTCATATCGCCTGGGATGAATTCGGCGTCGAGCGTCTCGGAGATCTTCTTGACGATGCTGCTCTTGACGGAGCCCATGTACGGAGCGCGCCCAAGCAGTGACTTCAAGGTCGTGACGCGGTCGGACGGTTTGGCGACCTTTCGATCCTTGACGGGAGCCAGCTTGAGCACGGCGTCCATGGTCGCGAGGTCGGTGTCGACAATGACCGTCCCGTGCTGAAGCACCGACCCCTTCCTCATCAGCTGCGCGTTGCCCGACAGCTTCCGTCCGCCCACTTCAACATCGTTCGGAGGACGGTACCGCGCATCGACCCCGAAGGAGCTGAGGGCGCGCGCGAGCGCCTCGCAGATTACGCAGAAGGCGCTCTTGTCCTCCGGCACATCGCATCCGTCGATGACAAGGCCGTAGATCAGCTGCCCTGAGTCGGTGTATATCGAGCTCCCACCAGATTTGCGCCTCACTATGGAGACGCCCCTCCTCTGGCATTCGAGGAGGTCGACGGAGTCCGCCACCTTCTGGAAATACCCGATGGAGACCGTGGGCACGGACCGTCTGTAGAAGTGAAGCGTGCCTGGAACGGCTCCCTGGACATGCGCCTCCAGGACGGCCTCGTCCAGGGCCGCAGACTCGGCAGGAGGCACGAGCCCGCTGTCGACCAGCCGCCATCTTCTCGGCATGATTGCTCATCAGAAGATAATGAAAAGTGTAGTTAAGAGGTTTGTGCGGTTTTCGGACAGGAAGTCGACTACAGGTCCTCGTCCTTCTCCTTCACGACCTTCTTCTCGCGCCTCAAGCCCTTCTTCTCGCGCTTGGACCATCTGCGGCTCAGGAATATGGCCAGCGGGACCAGGATGATTACCGCTGCGACGCCGCCCCACAGGAGGAGTTTCTTCCAACCGACCTCCTTCACATGAAGCGCGAGGTCGCCGCTCGCGGTGTACTTGTTCTGGCTCAGCTGGTCCTGGCTCGTGACATTCAGCTTGAAGGTGTATGTGCCCTTGTTGTCGAAGGTCCACGGGATCTTCGCCTGTGCTTTGCCGCCTACCTCCACCACGGTCACAGTAGACGAACCGTTCAAGAAGGTGTTCCAGGTGGTCAGGAGCTTCTGGCTCCCGTCCGCATTGACCTGGTAGATGTACAGCATCACATTGCTCGCGGCCGCGCTGCCGGTGTTGGTCATGTTCACGATGATGTACCCTTTCTCGCCCTCGGTGAAGTTCCCGGGTTCGTAGTACACACGGTCGATCCTCATGTTCGGCCTTGGCCCTGAGGCAATCTGTATGACCTTTGGCGTCTTGAGGTAGTTGCCCCCTAGGTCCGTCACGTTGAGGGAGACAGTCACGGCACCTATCCTCGTGTAGTTATGCGTGACGTTCAGCATGCCCTCCGCACCTGTGCCATTCAACCATGTACCGTCGCCGAAGTACCATGAGAAGTGCATCTGGCTCACATTGTTGAGGTTGTCCGTGGTGAGGTTGGCATCGAACACGATCGTCTTGTTCTCAAGTAGGTTGGTTCCGCCAGTGGCGTTCTTGACTGTGAAGCTGATAGTCGGTGCTGTCGTGTCATTGACATGAACTACGACCGTCGTGTTCTTCCAGTGTCCGACTGCATCCGTGACGTTCAGCGTCAGGTTGAAATCGCCTGCGTTCGCATATGCGTGGCTCGCATTCTGCTCGTCCCGGGTCCACGGGACCCTGCCGGACTTGTTGCCGTCGCCATAGTCGAACTCGACGTAGTCTATGTACGTTGTTCCCAAGCCGTCACCAGCAACTTCTGCATCATCGGTCGAATCGGTCGCGTTGAGCACGAAGCCTTCGCGCTGGTTGACCGTGATCGAGTTGTCGGTCGCGTTCACGGTCTTGTTCAGGAATGTAATCACCGGGGTTGGAGCCAGTCCGTCGCATGTGACGTTCAGTTCAGTCACGTTCCAGAGGCCGGAGACATCGGAGACGTTGAGGACAACGTGCCTGAGGGCGGACGCGCTAGCGAAGTTGTGCACGACTGTCTTGTTCATCGTGGTGACTGGGGCTGTCGTGTCCGCGAAATCCCACGTATACGTCAGCGGGTTGCCGTTCGGGTCGACTGAGTCCTTCGCATCGAACGTCGCATTGGCTCCTACCTTCACGACATACTTCACAACGGTGTCGTTGACCTTCACCGCGTAGACCGCGGACGGAAGCACTTGGATGCTTCCCTTGACCGTGGGTTTCTGGGACTTCTCAATCCACACCTGCACCAACTCGGTCACGCTCGAGCCCTGTTTAGAGCTGAGCATGACTGTGGGGTGGTAGCCAGTGACATTGACATGCCCGCCCGTGGAGTTCTGGACGGCCTCGTATTGGCTCGGCAAAGTGATACTGTTCACATGGTGCACAGCCGAGGAGTCAAGCATCGCCGTCGCGTTCATCATGTAGTCCGGAGCTGACGCGTCGACAGAGCCCACAGCCGTGTATGTGCTCGTGTACGAGTAGGAAACGCCGTCTGTCGACATGACCGACCCAGTGCCCAGTCCCGTCAGGAAGCCGAAGGTCGGCACACCGCTCGAGTATAGCGTGTTGTTGATCGTCAGCAGCCTTCCGCTGGTCGGGTGGGCTACCCCATAGCCAGTGAGCTTGGATGTGAACCTGCCAATCTCCGTCACGGAAAGGCTGCCGTCGGCCGGGACCTCGAAGCCGTTCAGGTCGATCTGCATCCTCAGGCTGCCGATGTCGCTATAGTTCATGCCAGGTATGGCATCGTCGTAGGACAGGACGGTCGCCAGGCTGTAACTGAAAGAGCCGTATCCGGCTGCAAGAGTCATATCGACCTGCTCAGTCCGCTGGGTCTGATTGTCCAAATTGAAGGTCAGGTATTGAACCGCACCAGTAGCGACGATCTGGGTGACATTCGCCGCGAGACCAGGCGCATCAACACAGACCGTGTAGGTGTTTCCCACTTTGGCATTGAACACGAAGTAAGGTGACAGTCCCTCGCTCTTCAACAGCCTCTTGATCCACGGCTGGGAGGTGTCGTCGTCGAGCGCATATGCGACTACTCCCGATGTCGCGGGCTTGGAACTATCGCTGTTCGTCACAAGGCCGCTGATGACACCGGCCGGCTCGAGCCAGACCGTGATGGACCTGGAGTTGCTGACCGTCTGCGCGGTAGCATTGGTCTCGAAACCGTCAGCCTGGACAGTCAGGTACATGCTAGGGCTGATGGTCGGGAACATGACGACGGTAGTATATCCCTCAATGCCGGTTGGGCCAGTATCGAGTGCCACTTTCTCGCGGGCAGCGTTGTCGTAGAATGACGCTCTCGCGCCCTGGATCGCCCAGTGCGGCGCTACGGCGTTGACGACGGTCACATTCCACGAATAGGCCGCTGTTGGAAACTTGGTCAGTTGTATCTGCGGGCTCACGGTGTAGCTGGTGGTCCCAAGGAACTTGAATCCGCGCACGTCAACTGCGTCGTAGTATGCGGCTGCAACCACGTCAACCCTGTAGTATCCTGATGGAGCACCTACCGCGCGGTAGAGGCCGCCCGAAGGGGTTGCCTGAATGACCTCCCCGGTGTGCACATTGGTCAAGGTCACAGTGGCTCCGGAAACGGGTATGCCGCCCGAGACTACGGGCACGTAGATGTCGTTCGTCCCCAGTGCCTGCCCCTGATTCGGTCCGGGCAGGACAACCAAGGTTGCCAGTGCCATGACGAGCACTAGTAAGCTGGCTGATAGCTTGCTCATTGGATTTCTGCTCATTAGACTTCCCCTCACTCTCCAAGGAACCTCGGTAAAGGCCCCTAATGGGAAAAGGTATTCCGCCGAATAGATTGCCCCTTTATAAGCTTTAGGTATGAGACCGGACGCCCTGCCATATAGCCAGCATTCGATTCGTGCTCAAGTGACTATCTTATTGATATCATCCGTATCGATGGCCCGCCGGACCTCCATCGCGAGCCTTCTGCCCGTGCTCATGTTGGTCCTCCAGGTTGTGTTCCCGTACGGGTGCCCGACCCACATGTGCACGTTCGTGCCTCCGCCGACCCTCGGCGCTACATCGTAGATATGGAACTTCAGGTCCTTGTCGACGCATGTCTGGAGGCAGAACGGACCTATGATGCCCGGGGAGTAGTGCTCCTGAGTGGCCTTGACGTACTTCTCCGCGAGCGAGAACGCGTTCTCTAACAAGGACTCTCTCATCGTTGCGGAGTTGTGCCCGCACACCGTGTACTCCGGGATCGCCTGCTGTCCCTGGAGCGTTATCTGTTGGTTCGCGGGCAACCTGACATGCCCGTCGAGGGAAGTTTCGAATCGCCAATCGACCCCTAGCAGCTCTATCCTCTCCATCATGTTCTCCAAGGGGGAGTAGAAGAAGTCGAGGTTGAACACCGGGCCTATTACGTACTCCTCAATACGTGCGGATGCGAGATCCTCCTCCGTGATCACGTTCTGGAATATCAGCGCCCGGGACTTCTCCCTGAACTCCTGGTACGATGCTGCTGAGAAGAACCCGCGCTCGAGCTTCTTGACCTTGTGGTGCAGCTTCACTATGACCAGGCCGTCGATGTCCTTCGGGTCCTCGATCTTCTTTGGGAAGGGCAGGCCCGCTTTCTCGAGTATCCAGTAGTAGTCCCTGTCCATGCCTCGCTCCTCGCTCCTGAGTAGGCCTCTTGTGCCGACCAGGGGGACCGCGAAGTTGTTCTCGATCTCCGTCAGGTCCACATACGAAGTGAAGGACCTGTTGGGGACGAACAGCACATTGTCCCTCTTGAGGAGCGCCTGGAACTTCTCGTCCATCATCGCATTGAACTTCTTCAAGGTCCACATCTCGTCTACGACGCCCCTGATCGCCTTGCCGTTCTTGTCTCTCTGGCACTTGAAGTATTTGGAGTAGGTCTTGTCCCTCCCTTCCTGGCATACGCCGACGGTCCTGAAGCCCTCTTCGACGGCCCCGTCGCAGACATCCAGTGCTGAGTGCGATGCCACCATGCCTATCTTGGCCTTGCTCAGATCGTACCGATCAACGATTTCGAATATCTTCTCTCTGGCAATCAATCAGAAATCCCCCTTCAAGAGCGCAAGCAGCGGGCTCGGCCGAGTTATCAGTCTCGCCGTATATTATTTTGCGCCTGGAGGCTCTAAGGCGAGCTCGTCCAGTCGTATGCCCAGCTGTGAGTAGACTGCTCTGAACCCGAACTTCTCGTACAGGCGCTTGGCCCTCGGGTAGCTCGTGTGGAGGTAGCACGACGATACCTTGCCCGTGAGATCTGTCAGGGCGCACCTCATGAGCTCAGTGCCCAGGCCTTCTCCCTGTCCCGAAGGTGTGACGTAGATGTCGAAGATCAGGCCAGTATCCCCTTCGAGCCGGGTGATGACGAATCCCCCTTGGATCAGGTGGATTGAGTAGTTCCTGTCTGTTCTGAACCTTCGCAGGCGGAACATGGACTGCATTGTTGATTCGTCGTAATACTCGGAGAACAACTTGACGGCCTGCGAGCGGTTCCTGCTCGATAATGCCTCGCACCTGTGTTCGTAAGCAACAGGCCGCTCGAGCACCATCCGCCACATGGTG
>JAHIZT010000098.1 GCA_018814355.1 Candidatus Thermoplasmatota archaeon
ATACTGGCCGAAAGCAAAGACCGGTTTTCTTCGGCTCTTTTCGCTGCAAGGAGCGGCGCCTGGGACTGGAATCTCAAAACAGGTGAGCTGGCATGGTCTGACGGTTTGGAGCGAATCTTCGGCTTTGGCCAGGGTGAAATCAAACTTACCCACGATGCACTTCTCGATTGCGTTCACATCGAAGACCGCCACAAAGTCGCCGATGCAACGGATGCGTGTTTGAAGGGCAAGAAGGAGTATGACGTCGAATACCGCGTAGTATGGTCAGATGGTTCAATTCATTGGATACGCGAAGCCGGAGACATCTTGCTGGACCAAAACAAAGAACCTGCCCGCATGCTGGCGGTCGTAAGCGACATTTCAAAAAGGAAAGTGCTAGAGAGCGAGCTGCGCAAGGCTCTCGACAAGGCGCAAACGCGTTAAATTGGAGCTGTAGACTGCTGACTAGATTTGTATCTAATCCTTCATTGAATTGTCAATGATTTTGAAATAGCGGTATAACGACCAGGGCATATCTCGAAGCATGCAAAATATTCAAGAGAGTGCGAATTTGGCACTTGTTGGAGAAGACGGTATGGTCGGAAAGCGTACAGTTGTTGGATCAAGGCTTGGGAAGAGAGCAGATCGTGCTCGATATTGGCCCGCGATCCTACTTTCAATGATTGTTGTTCCAATGATTGTTGTTCTAGGCTTCTATGCGACAATTCCAGCCCAGTCAGCTGGGCCGACGGCAGTAGACCTTGGAACAGCTGCCAATTATGTGATCCTGACAAAGGCAGGAATGACAGCTACGGGAGCCACCCATATTTGGGGCGATATTGGCACTAGTCCAGCAGCTGCATCAGACATAACTGGATTTGATCTAATATACACTCCTGGAGCTACATCTTCGACCTCAGCTTTGGTCACTGGGCTTGTATATGCCTCCGACTATGGCACCCCGACTCCATCTGACTTGTCTACGGCTGTACTGGACATGGAGGCCGCGTACAACTCCGCAGCTGGACTGCCATCACCTGACTTCATAAATGAGGGTGCCGGAGATATTGCTGGGATGACTCTCGACCCCGGTCTCTACAATTGGACCACTGGGGTCCAGGTGTCTACTGGTAGTGTCACTATCTCGGGCGCGGCAGGCGACGTCTGGATCTTCCAGATTGCGGGAGATCTTACTCTGGCCAGCGGAACCCATGTTATTCTAAGCGGAGCACAACCTTCTAACATCTTCTGGCAGGTCTCAGGCCAAGTCACGCTTGAGACGACATCTGTCATGAAGGGAATCATATTGTGCAAGACAGCGATTGTGATGAACAACGGCGCAACGCTAGAGGGTAGCGCATTGGCTCAGACAGCGGTTACCATGGACGCCAACTACGTTTACACACCCGGCACTGTGATACCGGAATTCTCGCAAGTTCTGATTCCCTTGGTCGGAATGGTGTTTGTCGTGGCGATAGTAAGCAAAGTCAGGAATCAGAAGAAGTGAGTTCTCTGATCCCAAACCTTTTCCTTTTTCGTAATTTCTCATCTTCATCCTAGATCGCATGGTCGACTTCTATCGCTAAGTTATGGGCGGCGAGTATCTCGGCTAGTCTCCACCGCCACTTGAATTTGCATCAAATCCTTCAGCAAATTGTCAGTGATGTTGAAATAACGGTATATCGGATGCTGGCATATCCGTAGTCTATGGAAGCTAGTAAGCCGAAGAAGCCGGCAATGAAGAGAACAGTGTTGATTGCAGTAGCTATTGTGATTGCCCTCGTAATCGTGGGATTTGGGGCAGGGTACATATTGCTAACAGGGAACGAGTCAGACGGAACTGGAGATCGCGGTGGCAGTGACGGATTGGGATCTGGGCCAGCAGCTGTGAACCTTCGATCGGCTGACGATTTTGTGATTCTAGCAAAGACAGGGATCTCAACCACGGGGACCACCTCGATTGTTGGAGATGTTGGGATTAGTCCAGCTGCTGCATCTTTCATAACCGGATTTGGATTGGTATATGCTAGCGGGGCTACATACTCGACATCATCTCTAGTGACTGGACGCGTGTATGCACCCGACTACACTGCTCCAACGCCGACCAAAATGACTACAGCTGTAAGCGACATGGAGACCGCGTACACCGACGCAGCTGGACGGACAAACCCTGATCAGACTGAACTGGGCGCAGGAGACATTACTACGATGACGCTCGCTCCCGGTCTCTACAAGTGGGGTACTGGGGTCATAATATCTGCTGCTGGCGTCACTCTATCAGGTGCCGCAAATGATGTCTGGATCTTCCAGATAGCGCAGAACCTAGAAGTGGCCGACGGTGCCATTATCACTCTGAGCGGCGGCGCACTGGCCTCACACGTCTTCTGGCAGGTCGCAGGCCAAGCTACCATTGGAACGACGGCAGCCATGCAGGGAATCATACTGTGTCAAACGGCGATTGTGCTGAACACCGGCGCTACCCTGGACGGCATGGCGTTGGCGCAATCAGCGGTTTCAATGGATGCCAATACCGTCAGGAAGTAGGAGGCGGTGTGGAATGCCAATAACCGTGCAATGGTCTCACATTGGGTTGGGCTCAGTGGTCGCATTCTTGGCAGGCTGGTTCATATTTGGCGCTCTTGGTGCGATAGCAATAGCCATCGTGGTCTTGATCCTAATGGGAGTCATAAAGATCAGGTAGAATCGAAAAGAATTGGAGGTGACAAGAAATGGCAAAGAAAAGCAGAGGCGGAAGAATGACAGCGGCAAAGAGTCGCGCGTCGAAATCTGCCGGTGGATGCGGCCCTGTAAAGGGACGCAAGGCCGGCAAGAGAATCATGAGGACCTGAGAGGTGATGAAAACATGTCTGTATCACTTGAGGAAGCCTTGATTTTCTTCCTCGTCGGGCTGATCGTCTCGACCATCATCATCTACGTGATCACGAAGCTGTTTGAAGAGAAAGAAGGCATAGGGACGGCTATATTGGCCGCCCTGGTGGGGGCTGTCATCTACGCCCTAGCATACTACTTCCTGGGCGAAGGGCTTCTAGCGGCATTGGTGGCCGGATTCGTCTGGCTGCTGGCGCTCGGTAGTCTCTACAGCATGGGCTGGTGGAAGTCACTCGGAGTAGCGATCGTCGTGTGGATCGTCGCCTTCTTTGTGGGCTACATATTGCCTACGGTCGTGGGTCCTCTGTGACAAAAGATGTACTGGGCTCGACGAAAACCTTTTCTTCCCATTTCCTTCCCTGAGATCCTTTCCTAGGTGAGACACAAAGGCATTGTTACTAATCGTCCTTCTGAGGAATCTCCTTTCCGCATACGCTGCAAACCTTTGTGCCCTTGGGATACCTAGCTAGGCATTTCGGGCAGACTACTGGATTCACAATGAGTATGTGTGCGGCGAGCTGCTCTGGTGTGCCTGGATTCTGCATTCTCAAACCACCTGCTCCTTGTATCGCCTTTCCTCCCCTAAGGGCTTTTCCTGGCCGCAAAACGATTTATACGATATTCATAATAGGGTGCGCTCGCATAACGTTCTGGCACACCAATCCCGACTTAGCTCAGACTGGCAAGAGCGGCTGACTGTAGTATGGAAATCGGCACGCCCGATCTCAGTCGCTGAAATCAGCAGGCCCCCGGTTCAAATCCGGGAGTCGGGACCATACTTTCAGTTCAGACCAGATACCATTCAAATTTCAAGTTTAAGATGATTGAAGTAGATTGATATATAACACCGCTTATTCTGGAGAATATGGGCGCACAAGATGGACCACTCGCGGAACCGAAGCCTGAACCTGAAGCTCCCTCCGAGGATGCCAGTTCTGCTCGACGCCCTTCAAAGAAGGGTATTAACAAGAAACAGAAGGTCCTTTTTGTTGTGAGCGTCGTTTTGATCGTTCTAGGTTTGATACTCAGCGTTTATTTCCAAGCCAAAATGGATGAAGAGCTCACTCTCTCTAAGGATTTTGACCACGATTTCACATCGAACGGTCAGACCACAAATGTCAATCGTGATTACCTATTCCCATACAACCCAATGTACAACGGGACTGGCACGAGCACGGCATTGTCGAACTATACCACCGTGACAGAAACAACCATCAAAGGTGTGGATTCTGGCAATGGCTACGTAGAATTCAGTTATGTGAAAGAGATCACTGAACAGCCCACTCTACTTATTGATGTGAACACAGGATTGTTAGCAGGCGGTATTGCGATGCTTCCTTCAATGGCCCCTGGGATGCCTGAAATACCCTACCCCTTCGAGCCATACCAGCCAACAAATTCTACCATGTACCTCGACGAGAAGAATTGGACCTACAGATCGGACATCTACGAAGCAAACGGACTTCATGCTCGGACGGGCTATGCACGCTCCGTGTTCACACATCACCTTGAACAACAATCCTATCCCATTTACATCGGTTCGATTGGAAACACGACCACTGCCAAATTTGGGGGGGTTGTAAAGGTCCAGAGCATTGAAACGTACCTGTACAATTACTCATACACATTTGAGATCCCTTTCCCTATCTACACCAATCAGACAACGGGTCTTGCAGCGTTTCTGTCCTTTAACGAGAGCACCAATGAATATCATGAGCCAATCACGGGAGCGCTTTTGAAGCAGACCACCACCCTTACGTACTATCTTACGACGGTTGGCCAAGGAGCACCCAATACCGTCGGGATATACTCTGAGAGCAATGATTATGAGATATCTCAGGAAGATGCAAGATCCTTTTCCCAAGGACTTTTCTGGATACACAACTCTCCGACTATCGCCTCGGCATTGATCCTCCTTGGCCTTATGCTGATCGTGGTGGACTTCGTGATGGTATTCAAGGCAAGAAAGTAGTCAGTAGTGACCTCAATAACCGCATGATTTCATCTGGCCACATTCAAAGAAGTCGGACTATGTTTCACAATCAGATTTGATACATTATCAAATGATGATAAAAATGATTTCTGGACACGCTCACAATCCCCAATATTCAAAAGAGGAAGTTAATTCAGGACAATACAACATCCTCCACTTTTAGAAATAGTTAAATACAAAAACAGTTCAGAAACGGGAGTCGGGATCATCTCTCTTCAGGATCAGACTCTCTCTGGGATGATCATCCAAGACTTCGGCGCGTCAGGCCGGACGACCTCTCTGTTCCTCTCCATAATCGCGAGTTCCTTCGGATCGAACGAACGGGCATCGACCGACAGTATCAGGACGGAGTTGCTTGTCATAGCCGTCTCGGACCATCTGTCCACTGCCTTGAGAAGCCGCGAGAAGTCGTTGCTAGTTGTCAGGTACTCGAGTCCGTCGACCAGAACGACGCCATTCTGTGATTTCTCCATGAAGTTGACGAGGTTGTCTGTCAGGAGGCTGAGCTTCGCGGGATCCATGTTGTCATTTCCCGCCACGGACGATAGCCATATGATCGGGGTCGTCTGCAGGAAATACTTTGCGCGTACCTCGTGAGGATACTGTCGTGTGACTATCAGGCCCTGCGGACGACTCTTGTACTTCTTGCATTCCCTACAGGGGCACGGGAGCTTGCATGATGCGCAATCCAGGCTCTCGCAGGGGAAGCTGTCGTCATTGGCGCATTCGATGCATCGTCCCTTGAGGACGTCCGTGAATATCGTGAACGCGAAGTCCGGCTTTGGTTCAACGACCATGTACACGAACCTTTGGAGGAGTCTGTATTTTGCCTTGGAGCTCGAGGAGAGTTTCTCTTGGACCGGTGCGGCCATTACCATTTGTCCGCGCGCTATCGCGAATGCGAATATCAGGCCCGCGAGAGCTACTCCTGTGACCATCACGCCGTCCGTAATGGCCGTTGAGATGACTTCTGTACCAACTGCGTCAACGGAACTGATAAATCCGGCCGCTGCAAGAATCCAGAGGCCTATTAGGAAGATGGTAGATGATTTCTTGCCCTCATCGCCTGCCTTCTGCCTAGAGACCAATCCGGACGTTGTCGCTAGGACGATGAGGATTACAAGATGTCCTGCCATCGCTCTCTGGGAATCCTGGGAGAGGTCGGAGGTAGTCGAGCTCACATTGACAGCCACTGCCATCGACCCCACAACAAATGCCGCCACCACACCTGTGATGAGCACCACGGCGATGGCGTTCAATGGCCTGAACGAGACTTTCCTCTCGAACGGAAACACGAGCGTTACTTCCAGGAGGAATGTCATTGCGAGGAGAGTGGAGATCACGTGTGCTTTGGCGACGGCGTTTGTAGTGCCTGCATTCGCCGGGTCGATTATCGAATACAGACGTCCAGTAGTCATCGACACGAACACCGAGACCATGGCGAGCAGGAACAGTGCTGCCACGGTGGACCTAGGCGATTTCATCCAGCCAATCAGGCCGGCTCCGAGGCAAATCGCTCCGGCACCAGTAGACGCCGCCCATGTGTAGTCTATCATCTAGTGATACCTCTTGAGGCTGTCAGGCCCACCTCACCTGATCCAGCTCTCCATGTCTCTCGAATGCCACGAGTGCATCCCTATGCGGTCGTGGCGGCCCTCACTGCTTCGAGGAGTCTTTCGACCTGGAATGGCTTCGCGACGAAGTCGATCGCGCCGGCCCTCATGGCCTCTTTCCGGAGCGCCTCCTTCACGAGCGCGCTCACCACTATTATCCTGGCCTTGGGGTCTTGCTCCATTATTTTCATTATGGCTGAAAGACCATCCATGCCAGGCATCAGGATGTCCATGAGAACGACGTCGGGCTTAAGCGCCTTGTACTTCTCAATGGCCTCCAGTCCGTTGGCGGCCTCTCCCGCTATCTCGTGATCGTGAGACTCGAGTATGTCCCGGATCATCTCCCTGATGAACGGTGCATCCTCGACAATCAAAACCTTCGCCATAGTTCTTCAACC
Source organism: Candidatus Thermoplasmatota archaeon (assembly GCA_018814355.1). Taxonomy (NCBI): domain Archaea; kingdom Methanobacteriati; phylum Thermoplasmatota; species Thermoplasmatota archaeon. Next base: position 6,873 of record JAHIZT010000098.1, read on the forward strand.
TTCCAGTAAGCTGTCTAGATGTGAAGAAGAATCCTTGCATATATAAGTTGGCCACTTCCGGTTCTGGAGCAATTCGGGTGATGAATACGCCCGAAAGCTTGGATTTTGACCTTCGACTGCTACATGTAGTCAGAGAAATGTAATATACTGGTCATCGTCGAGGACGAGATGTTGGTCAAAGGAGCCGTCTTCCGGCTGGACACGGACCTTCCGTCGGAGGCGAAATACCTTCTCGAGGACTTCAGATTGGCCGTCAACAACGCGATCCGTGCAGGCATCCAGGCGAGAGTGACATCGAGAAACGCCTTGTGTAGAATCGCGTACAAGGATTTTCGTCAGGAACATCCAAGGATGTATGCCAAGCATCTGGTATCGGCGTTCGAGGTGGCTGGTGGCGTTATCAAGAACTATCGCAGGCGCGTTCGCAAAGGTGTTGCAAGCAATATCCCATATGTGAAGCGTCTCATGATGAAGGCAGAGAACCAGGCTTACAAGCTTAATCGTAAGTCCGGAGCCATAGACCTTCCAATCAGGGCTGGCTGCCATGTGAAATTGAGTATCGGTGTCAGCCATTATCATCGGAAGTACCTGGGTGACACGGCGCTCTCCCTGGGATCGCTGACCCTTCTTCCCGATAGGGTCGTAATAGCTTTCAGGAAGGGTGCTCCTGCACCGTACACCCCCGCATCGGTCCTTTCTCTCGACACCAACGAGCGCAGCCTGGACGGCGTGTTCGTCGACAGCCACTCTGAAGGAGCGGTTCCGGTTAAGGCGGAATTCCCCGACGTAGCCATCATTCAGCAGCGGTATCACGACAGGCGAAGAAGATTGCAGAAGAAGAAGGCACATGACAGGCGCACATCGAGAAGATTGTGCAGAAGGGAAGGGACAAGAGAGCGCCACCGGGTCGAGTACAGGCTCCACCAGGTGGCGGATGCCGTGCTCTCCTTTGCCGAGGGCAAGAAGTCAGCCGTAGTGCTTGAGGACCTGACAGGAATCCGGTACAAAAGGGGCAAGGATATGAATCGTCGCCTCAGCCTGTGGCCGAGGAGGAAGCTACACCAGATGATCGAGTACAAGGCAGCGTGGAAAGGCATCCCGATCATCAGAGTCGATCCAAGATACAGCAGCAGAAAGTGCCCGATATGTGGGAAAATTCAAGATTCCCGAATGGGCACGGAGTTCACGTGTGAGTGCGGCTGGCACCTCGACAGGCACATCAATGCCAGCATCAACCTGCTGCAGACAGCCATCTCGAACGGGATGGCAG
>JAHIZT010000099.1 GCA_018814355.1 Candidatus Thermoplasmatota archaeon
GCGATCACAGCGCCGAGCATGACCTTCCCCAGGTCCGGCCATGCGGCGATACTCCTTACGGACGGAAAAGTTCTCGTGGTGGGCGGCTCCGACTGGATTTCGGGCACGTGGAAGCAGGCCGAGATGTACGACCCAGCCCAGAACAAGTGGCTCCCGGCGGGTGCGATGGCAAATCCAAGGGGGTTCTTCACATTCGAGAAGCTAGCAGACGGCAGAGTCCTCGCGGTGAACGGCGACTTCAGCGGGACCAGCGAGAGGTACGATCCGACCACGAACTCCTGGGGAGGAGTCGCTCCAATGTCCGTGAAGAGATACTATGCAGCCTCGGCCATGATGGACGATGGAAAGGTCCTGGCGGCAGGAGGACTTCTCTCAGGTTCGCCCCTCAGATCAGCCGAGCTCTACGACCTCGCGTCGAATTCGTGGACCTCGGCCGGGAACATGTCCGTCGCCAGGTCCAGCTTTTCCTTGACAAAGATAGCAAGTGGGGCGATCATGGCGGCCGGATCGTACAGCAATCTAGGGACCACCAAAACGACTGAGATATTCAATCCGTCGAACATGACCTGGGTGAGCTCGCAGCCGATGAACAATTCGAGAGGAGGGCACGGCTACGCTGTGCTCTCCAACGGAACCGTGTTCGTCATATCAGGGTGGAGCGACGGAAAGCTTACCACCACGGTAGAGGCGTTTGGCGCACCTCCGATCCAGAAGCCCAAGTACTGCAGGCCGATCGATCTCGCGCCCCTCGTCCAGGCGGCCACCGAGCTGCCTGGACAATCTGGGAACGGACTGATGGCGAAGTTGCGCGCGGCTCAGGCGCAGTATGACAACGCCTCTCTCGAAGTGTGCCTTAACGTGATGAACGCGTTCTACAACCAGATCAGGGCGTTCGCCCAAAGCGGACACCTTCTTGAGGAGCATGCGGCCGCGCTCTATGACGGGTACGCATCCGTGGTGACTTGCATAGGCGGGATTCCGCGCGCCCCGACGGCAGAGATGATGCTTTGAGACGGCCCCAAACACGCAGTCGCCGTGCGTTCTCGAGCAGTGGAATTCAGCTGTTTTTGGTGCGTTTCATTTGTTATTCTGCGTCTGACAGCGATGTCTGACGAGAATAGCTGCTGTCAGACGCGCGACATTTCCCTAGCCCATTAAATACACGAGTTTGCAATAGTACAGACTCAGCTCGATGGGATGCACCAAGAGAGGAGGTGATTGTGATTAAGATAAACAAGAGGCTGCTCGCATTGGCCCTCGTGGCTGCCGTGCTAATAGTGGGCGCGGCAACGATTGTGTCGTTGACCGGCAATGACAAGCCGAACGTGACGACGAATCCGACGGACATGGTCCAGCGGCCTCATAGAACTCCAGTGACCCCCGTGACTACAATTTCTGATGTGCCGGCTTCGTCCAGTGACAGCCAGACCACACCTACCGAACCCGAGGAGCCTGCTAATGACATAGGACCAGGCAACAACGGGAACGGCAACGGCAATGGTAACGGCAATGGCAACAATAATGGAACGGGTGACGCCAAGGCACACGGACTCGAACGCGCGATTGAAGTGCACGAGCGCAACATCGCCAAGCACGCTAACTCAATCGCCGACACCCATGCGAACGCGCATGCGGATCCGAACCATGGACTCCAGAACTCTCTGGCGAAGCTTAACGAGAATCTCGACAAGATGACCGAGAAGCCGAACCAGGGTAACCTCGAGAGCCAGAGCCACGGGAATGCCAATGGACACAAGTGAAACATTTGAGGAGCGGAAACCGAAAGAGGCATGGACAGGCGTGCGGTAGATCGACACCGGAGCGATCCGATGGTGACGTTCGCGAACGGACCATCTTCGTGATGTCCGCACGAGCTGGTTGGACCGCCTCGCGGGCTCGCCGCTCCTCAAGATCTTCTTATTTTCAAGCTCTATTCTCAGCCTGGGAACCCATCCTCAAGAGGCTTGGGCGCGGTATGTCACGCCGGGTCTGTATGGCTCCACGATGATTCTCGCGGTCTTCCAGACGCCCGTCAGATAGTACTGATACTCACCCACCATGTGGAAGGTCGCGCTCCAGTAGTCCCCAGGGGCGATCAGCAGCCCGCTCTGGAACATCCCGTCCGGGTGCTCGCCCGCCTGGTCCAACTTGCCGCTCCTTATCGCGATACCGGGTGGAGGAGCCCAGGCTCGGTTGACCCAGACGACCTTGGTCCCCTCGACGACCTTGAGAACAGGCGGCATCACATCATGGCCGAGCAGATCGACATACGCTTCGAACCTCGGTGGCGGAGGAGGAGGTGGCGGCAGATACTGAGCGGTCGAGGCAGGCTGTATCGGCTGAAAATAGGTCTGAGGGGCGACATGCTTCACCTGAGCTCGCCGTCTCTTTGGCCGCGCGGCGATGACTATCGCTGGAACGGCGATCAGCACCAAGAGCAACAACAGGAAGTTGAATACGCCCAGGTCGTTGAATATGAAGTTCTGGACATCCTTGAGGAACTGGGCGAATACGCCATCGGGGGGAGCCTCGTGGACCGGGATGTCGAGCATGGCAGACTCGTAAAGGGACCCGTCCACGACTGCGTAGGCCTTCATGTAGATCGTCGAGTTGTACCCAGGCGCCTTGATGTCGTTCACGGTGAACCTGGCCCACGTGGTGCCACTGAAATCAGGAGATGTCTGGGTCAGGCTGCCCGATGACAACCCCCATGTCAGGTAAGTGCGCGATATCGCTCCGGGGCGTCCTCCGCTCACGAGCCAGGAGATAGAGAATGTGCCGTTGAGCGGAACATAGTCGGGGCTGACCGTTATCGTAATCGTGGGACCGGCTATCTGGTTGACAGCGGTGAATGCGTCCACGATTCCCCAGCCGGTCGCGGTGTCGTAGCCCGTCATAGAAATGTCCGATGCAGTGGAGTTGATGACACTGCCTACCTCGGCGGTGGTGAGCGCCGGGTTAACGGAGAGCATGAGCGCGACGACGCCCGCGACGTACGGCGCGGCTGTCGATGTGCCAGATAGATCATGGTATCCATCCCCTCCGCCCCGAGTCGAATATATCCCGACGCCTGGGGCCATGACATCAAGTCCGTCCCCGAAGTTGCTGAAGCTGGCCCGTCTGTTCGTGCTGTCGATCGCGCCTACCGCTATCACGCTCGGATACGCCGCTGGGTAGCTGATATAGCTCGAGCCGCTGTTCCCAGAAGCGGCGACTGTGACGACGCCGTTGCCGGTTGCGTAGTTGATGGCGTTCCGAAGAACGGTGGACGCGCCGTCCACTCCGAGACTCATCGTGACGACATCAGCTCCGTGGTCCACAGCCCATCTGATGCCGCTGGCCACCGTGGAGTCCGTGCCCTCGCCAGAATCGTTCATCACTTTCACGGCCATCAGCAACACCTGTGCCATTCCTGCAATGCCGATGTTGTTGTTGGCGACCGCGCCAATGACGCCCGCCACATGAGTCCCATGATATGTGTAGGTGTTGGCAACGTACTTTCCGAGGTCGTCGTATCCGTTCGTGTTGTCATCCATCGGTATCCGGTTGCCTGCGATGAAATTGTAGCCATGATAGCCTTCGGAATCGTTCCACATGTTCGCCGCGATGTCCGGGTGGTTCCAGTCGATCCCTGTGTCCAGTACTCCGACCACGACATCGTGCGTGCCACGCGTGATGTCCCATGCCTCGAATGCGTTGACCGTATCGAGGCCCCATTGGCGAAGGGAGATACTGGGGTCGTTCGGTGTGAACAGGGAATGGACCTTGACCTCGGACGAGATGCTCAGCACGCCCGGGACCTCGGCAAGAGAACTCACAAGCCGGTCGTCCATACCGGCCGAGCCTACGGTCATTATCCCGGAAGAATCGTCCGAGAACAGCACCTTGATGCCGTGCATGAGCGCAAAGTCCGACACCCTCTGGACAGCCTCAAGACCGTCTGTCTCCACGACCATGTTAGCGCCGCCGTCAGTGACGTTCAGAATCGCTGAATTCGCAGGCGATTCGTTGGACGGATCGTCCGGGCTCGACTGTGGCACCCCACCGAGCAACACGGAGATCACTGCGACTATCGACAGCAACATCAATGACCGCATGCAGGACCTTCTTCTGACCTGTAGGACCGTGCAATACTCGGCCTTCGGTCCCAGTAGTGTGGCATGCTAGCCTTTCCACGCAATAAATAGGTTGTGGCTTCATTACCGATTTTGATTTTTCGTACCTGGGACTCGCCAGGGACATCTGAACAACCTTGAATAGCCCCGAAGCATGTCAGGCACGCAATGGACGCACTCCAGGCGCTTGTCCTAGGGATAGTGCAAGGGCTCACGGAATGGCTGCCAGTCTCCAGCTCGGGCCACCTCGTGATCTCTGAGGAGCTGCTCGGGCTCCCCGCAGGAGAGAACCTCGTGTTCGACCTCGTGGTTCATCTGGGGACGCTGCTGGCAGTCTGCGTCTTCTTCCGGCTGGAGCTATGGAGGGTCATCAGATCATTGTCCATGCGGAGGGCGGCTAGGGACGCCCAGGAGGAGGTGCTGCACACGCTCGGGCTCCTGCTGATCCTGGGCTCAATCCCTGCGGCAGTCGCCGGAGTCCTGTTCTCGAACAGAATTGAGGGATTATTCGACATCCGCCTCGTGGGGTTCGCGATGATAGTGAACGCCGCGATGCTTTTCCTGTTCGAGAGGATCGGCTCGAATGGCACGCGGAAGACCGCCAAGCTGCTCGATGCGGTGGTCATCGGTCTGTTCCAGGCGGTGGCCATCATCCCAGGTATCTCGAGGAGCGGGTCGACCATTGGAGGGGGGATGATCAGAGGTTTGGAGCGAGAGACCGCAGCGGTGTTCGCGTTCCTGCTCTCGGTCCCGACACTGCTGGGGGCGTTCGCATACGGCATGTTGACTTTGGATAGGTTCGACGCCGACCTCGCAACCGGGGCCATTGGATTGGTCACAGCCTTCGGGACCGGCATCGTTTCGATCGACTTTCTCCTGAAGGCCGTCAGAAGAGGGAAGCTCTGGATCTTCGGCGTCTATTGCGTTGCTGTTGGGGCGATCGTGATCCTGCTCACGCTCTAACCGAATTCCAGCTCCAGAGAAACCGTCAATGGAAACGGAAGCGCTCATTTCTCGCCCTGCAGGGCCTTCTCGATCTCGATTGCGAACTCGATCTTCGTCTTCTCATCTTGCTCCCGCTTTCTCTTCATCCTCGGCATGATGACGAGTATGGCGCCGACGATCACCGCTGCGATGATCGCGAGGTAGAGCCAGTTATCCTTCACATACTGGACAAGGCCTGGCTGTGGGTCCTTCGCGGTCGGGTCCGTTTGTGAGGCGTATTCCTGGAGGTTCGTGTATCCGTCCCAATCGTAATCTTCGCTTCCGCTTTCGCTCAAGAACAGGAAGTACTTGATCTCCCACCAATCCGGCATGCCGTCACTGTCCAAATCGATGATCGAGTAGACCGCGGTGAAAGCCGATGCGGTCTTGTTGTCGTTGTCTCTCACGGTCAACACGATCTTGTACAGGCCCAGGGTCCTGAACTTGAAATCCTCCCTTTGACCGTAGAGATGCGATGTGATCCCAGCCACCGTGATGGACCACGTGAAGTTTGTTATCATTCCGTCAGAATCCGAAGATCCGCTCGCGTTCAGATTCCACCACGTCCCGTTGGACACCTCGTCCGGGAGAGGTGATATGACGGCGACAGGGTCGCCGGCGGCGAGGGCGCTCGCCTTCCTCCGGGGGTCGGGCACCTCCCAGAGCGCGGGGCACAGAGCAGGCGCGAACATTGCGGCGAAAAGGAGGACAGCAAGAGATGTCCCGAAGAGCGTAAGAATCTTGATGTTCAAGCCTCCCAAGACTAGTCCCTGGTGCCGTCTCTGGAGCATCCCATCGAAGACACTCCCCCAGCACAAGAGATGGAGCGACGGATGCCTCTGTTACATTATATGACTTTCTGACTCCCCTCGACAGCATCTTCTGTGGTAAGGACACTAATTCATATATGGAAACAATTTTCTGCGAGGTAGACACATACCATGGTTGGCGTAGGGTAATGGCGAGGAACAAGGACAAGATGTTTGGATGTCCGGCCTGCGGATACAGGGTGAGCTCTGGCGAAGAGGCCTGCCCACGCTGCGGGAACGCTTTCAACACGGAGACCAGGTTCGAGTGCCCGTTCTGTGGTGAATTGGCCGAGAGGGGGGCTAAGTCATGCCAAGCATGCCATATCAACTACGGTGAGTTCAAAGAGAAGACGGAGGCCAGAGGCGGAGACGACAGCATAGACTCCCTGCTTATTGAGATCATCAAGCTTGAATCGATGTCCGTCAAACAGGACGACAAGAGGTTCAGCTGCCCGAAGTGCGCCTGGATGCTCGACGGGAGCGAGGAGAAGTGCCCCAAGTGCGGGGAGAGATTCTCTGGCGATACAAGCTTCCAGTGCCCGATCTGCGGGTCATTGGTGAGCCCAGACTCCATCAAGTGCCCTGAATGCGGAATTAGCTTCAGTGAAGATGACGAGGCCAGGGCTTCGCAGCATGAGGAGACGGCGTACAGCCTAGATGAGATTGCCACCGCGGCCGCCCAGATGCCTTCCCCATCGGAAGGACTCGAGGCCCCGAAGGCTGAAGAGGACTGGCAGAGCAGAGGGAAGGAGGATGTCTCGGCCGTGACCGACAGGATATCTTCTATTTTCGGCAAAATCGCAGAGGCCGTGAAGGTCCAATCGAAGCCTCAACCGACTCCATCACCACCTCAAGAGGAGAAGCCTGTCGAGGAGATTGCCGTGGAGCCTGAGCCGACGACACCAACACCTGTCGCTGATCCGTCTACCGAGGAGGAAGCGAAGGAGGCTCAGGCTGAACCAGAGCCGCCCCCAGCTCAGGCGCCTCCCAAGAAGACCAAGACAAGGAAGCTAAAGGCGAAGCCCCAGGACGCAAAGCCTAAGTAGCCTCGGACCGAGAGGATTATCCCACGTCCGCCGATTGGTGTTCTAGATGATATTCATCGATGCGACGGAAGGACTCTCAGGAGACATGCTCCTGGCCGCCATGATAGGGCTGCTTGATCCCCCAACGATTGAGAAGGTCTCCGCACGGTTTGAGGATGCATCTGAGAGCGTGGGATTGGAGTTCCGTCTGCTCCAGGTAGATGAGGAAGGGCAGATCGGCCTGGGCATATCATACCTCCAGCCCGAGCCGGCGCACTACGGCGCATCGTATGATGAATGTTTTTCGAGGCTCGCCGCCATCGAGAGGGAGCTTGGCTCCGAATCTCCTGTCGGCAGGGCGATCCTGCAGATCATCTTCGACGCGGAGGCGGAGGCCCACGGCGCGCCGGCAAGGCAAGTGCACCTGCACGAGATCGGGAGGCCACAGGCGCTCCTCAACATGGCCGGGATAGGATTCCTCTCGACGAAACTGCAGGAGATGGGGGCAGACGGGTTCATCTGCTCGACCATCGCCGCTGGCAGAGGGATCGTGGTTATGAGTCATGGTGCGGTGCGCATACCAGCGCCTGCAGCCTCCATCCTTCTTCGGGGGTTGAGCCATGTGCCAGGCGACTCTCCAGGAGAACGCGCCACACCTTCGGGCATAGCTGCGGTCAAGGCGCTTGCGAGCTCGCAGTCAGACGAGGTCCCCAAGAACTACTCGAGAAAAGCAATAGGATTCGGCACGAAACGCTTTGCCGGCCGCCTGGGTAGGACCACCCTCAAACGGCTTTGAACCGACTTCACAAAGAAAAGGCACAAGGGTTATCCACCGATAGTCCATCCCTAAACGCCGTTGTTATGACACCATCGTCTGCCGGGACGACTACAGGAGGTCCGTAACTTGGTCGACAAAGGCGATCCATTCCCCCAACCCGCCAAGACCATCGACTGCATCGGCCTATATTGTCCCGAGCCGGTGTTCAGAACCCGCGAGGAGATCTCCTCGATATCCCCTGGACAGATCCTGGAGGTCCTGGCAGACGACCCGGCTTCGGAATCAGACATCAGGAGCTGGGCGAAGCACGCAGGGCACGAACTGATATCGATCGAGAAGGTCGAGGGCGGTTTCAGGTTCCTGATCAGAAGGAAGGCATAATAGAGGTGAGAGGATTGGCGAAGAAGATACTGTACGTTCAGACCTCAGGCACTGACACTCCGGAGAGGTTGTATGCGCCGTTCATATTGGCGACGACTGCGAGAGCGATGGGAATAGATGCGACCGTCTACTTCCTCGGGAAGGGGGTCACGGCCGTCATGAAGGGCAACGCGGAGAAGATCAAGCTCGGGTCTTTCCCGACGGTGAAGCAGGTCATGGACCAAGCCGCCAAGGAGGGCGTGAAGATGCTCGTGTGCGGCCAGAGCTGCCAGATGCTCGGTCTCAAGGGATCGCCCGAGGAGTTCGATGACCCGGCAAAGGTCGTGGGGGCAGCCACTCTGAACGACCTCGTCCTCGAATACGACGCGGTGCTAAGTTTTTAGGAAGCGCCGACCATTAGTCTCCGTTTCCAGGAGGAGTGATGCGATGACGTTACAGATGAGCGGAGCCAAGAAGAGAGTGTACATGGACTACTCAGCAGCCTCGCCAGTGGACGAGCGCGTGCTGCAGGATATGATGCCCTATTTCTCCGACAAGTTCGGGAACCCATCGTCGCTTCACAATGCCGGCAGGGAGCCCAAGAAGGCCCTTGAGGAGGCGCGGACCAGGGTCGCCAGTCTGTTGAACGCCAAGCGCAAGGAGGAGATCATATTCACCTCTGGTGGCACCGAGGCGAGCAACATAGGGGTCAAGGGAGTGGCCATGAGGATGAAGGGCGAGGGGAAGCACATCGTAACCTCCTCTGTCGAGCACATCTCCATCCTGAACATCATGAAGCACCTTGAGAAGAACGGCTTCGAGATCACCTACGTCAAGCCCACGAACGACGGCTTCATCGAACTCGCGGAGTTCGAGAAGGCGATCAGAAAGGACACGATACTCGCTACAATCATGTTCGCCAACAACGAGATAGGCACGCTCCAGCCGATCGAGGAGATCGCAGAGGTACTGGAACAGAAGGACATCTTCTTTCACGTGGACGCGGTCGCAGCCGCTGGAAAGGTCCCGATCGACGTTCAAAAGCTGAAGGTCGACCTCCTCAGCATTTCCTCAAACGACATGTACGGTCCGAGAGGTGCGGGCGCACTGTACGTTAAGGACGGCACGCGCGTCGAGGCCGTGAACCAAGGCGGCGGACAGGAGCGGGGTCTGAGGTCCGGCTCAGAGGACATCCCGGCCATCGTCGGGTTCGGCAAAGCTGCCGAGATCGCGAAGGCAGAGACGGATGTCGAGTCCCAGCGACTCATCGGACTACGGAATAAGCTGATCAAAGGGGTCCTCAACGGAATCGTGGATTCCTTCCTGAACGGCCATCCGACAAAGCGCCTACCGAACAACGCTAACTTCAGGTTCAGATACGTCGAAGGTGAATCGATGCTCCTGAACCTCGACATGGCAGGGATATCCGTCTCATCAAGCTCGCCATGCACATCGAAGAGCCTCCTCCCGTCGCACGTGCTGCTAGCGTGCGAGATCCCGACAGAGGAAGCACAGAGCGCAGTTCAGTTCACTCTCGGACGTTCGAACACGTCCGAGGATATCGACTACGTGCTCGAGGTCCTTCCGGGGATCATCAAGAAGCTGAGAGCGATGTCCCCGTTCAGCCCGGAGAACCTGGCGGAGATGAGGTCCACCGCCGGGCACAGGGAACCTGAGGAGCATCACCATATCGAGGAGTGATGTCTTCATCGCTTCTTCCCGAAGATTCGCGCACGCGTGAGTGGCCTAGCGCGATTTGTTCCAGGCTAAATAACTTGTCTGCTGTTATGCATTGCCAGTGAATAATGTACAAAAAGTTATATATATACTAGGCCATTAATGGGTCAGGATGGGAAAGCCTATGAGAAATAGGATTCTAAGTATAGCGCTGGCGCTAGGTCTGCTTGCTATGGTTTTTGCCGCCGTTCCTACAAACGCGGCAATCGACTATACAGGCAGTGTGAAGACGACGGACAATGCGAGCACTGCTAAGAGCACGTTTGTCCAGGGTGAGTATGTTTATGTGAACGTCATGGCGGAGTACCGAGGAGACTTGGCGAACGTGCCGATTCAGGTGAGACTTGTCTCCACTGCTGGTGGTATCGTTTGGCACTTCCATGCCTCGACCAACACACCGGACCTTGGATGGTACAACAGCACGACGGTCGGCCTCTGGACGGGCTCCGGATTCACCGGAGACTCCACTGCATATGATGTCGTCGTTGTCTACGACGGCGGAGGCAACCAGGAGATCGCAAGGAAGTCCGTGGTCGTGATGAAGGAAGGATTGACCTTGGATCCTGATCCATGGACGATTCCTTACTACCCCGGCCAGACCGTCACCGCCAAGGTGGTGACGACCTACACGTCCGACTTCTTCTTCGTTGAGACGCAGAACGTGTCAGGGGCGATCGTGATGAACTGGACCGACCAGGGGGCCCCCGCCGGATACTGGAGCAAGACCTTCCAGATACCAACCGATATGAAGGATGGCTCTTACACGATGTATGTCAAGGACAAGGCGTCGCCGTACCTGCCTTGGTACCAGATCGACTTTGACGTGCAGAAGTACGTGTTCAACGCAGATGCTGACAGATACTGGTACCTCGCGGGAGAGACCGCGAAGATACAGTATGAGACGATAGACATCGCCTCTTTCCTGATGGAGACCGGAGTTACGGTCACATACAGCGCACACTGGCTGAACTCGTCTGGGAACGACTCCTGGGACAACGATACACTCCTAGGAGCGTCCGGCGTCCAGGAGTTCACAATTCCGACCGACATCTCCCTCTACGAGGACGTTGAGATAACATACTGGGCCAACGAATCGACGAGAAGCGCCGAGGACATGGTCACACTGCATTTCGGGATTCTCACCGGAACGGTAGCCGTGGACGAAACTGACTACGTTCCGGGAGACACGGTAGTCGTAACGGTCAATGCAGATGTCGGCGGGAACGACCTGCCTGGAGCGAACGTCGAAATAGCCGTGTTTGTAAACGGCACATCGGCCACTTCCTATGGAATCAGCAACCTGACGACTGACCAGCAGGGCCGGATAGTGCACACATTCAAGCTGGCTGACTCAGCCGCCAAGGGCAGCTACATCGTCAAGGCCACCATAAGCAAGGTGGGAGTCTCGACAGCGCGCGAGACGGTATTCCAGGTGGACTCGGATGGCTACATCGATGTGAGGCTGAACAAGGAGTACTACACCAGCGGCGACACGGTCACTGCGACCTTCAAAGCGATCTGGAACAACCAGGTGATCACCCTCCCGACGATAGGATATGAGATCGACACGGGACTGGGCTTGCTGGAATTCTCCAGCACGACGGAGACCACGGTCACAGCTGAACTGCCTGCCGGATACTACGGCTGGGTGAGCGTCAACGCGTTCGCCTGGTACAACGACGTCCCCATAATGGGATATGACGATGCGGATGTCATTCTGGCCAGCCTCGTGCTCACGGCCGACAAGCTGGAGTACAGACCTGGGGACGCCGTGACATTCAGCTGGCAGATCGTGACGAGCGTCGCCTCTGGCACGCTCATCTACGAAATAGTCGACGAGAACGATGTCAAGGTGGCTACAGGAACGCCCGCGTATGCGACCTCTGGATCGTTCCAGTTCGCCGTGCCTGACATGAATGCTCCGACCGAGCTCCACGCCAGGATGTGGATGACGACTACGGACGGAGGGTACGCTGAGGCCAGCGCGGACGTTCAGCTCCTGAACGAATATGAGCTGAAGATCTGGGTCGAGAAGTCGAAGTACGCTGACGGCGCCTTCAAGCCGGGTGACACGGTCACCGTGCATTACAGCATCGGCGCGTACGCGCTTGACCAGCTGCCGTTGTACAGACTGCAGATCTGGATGTCCTACAACCCAATCGGTGTCAGCGTGCTTGTGACTGAGCCAACGGGAAAGGTAAACATCAAGATGCCCACTGACACGCCGACTGCGAGCGTGGGAATCGGCGCCAGTCTCTACGACGGGACGAACAATGTGTGGCTCTCCGACGACTACACAGCAGTGACTGTGAACGCTAGGAACAGCGGCTGGGACAGGAGCGTCGCAGGCATGAGCGCGAGTGACTTCACCATACTGGTGTTGATCATCGTCATGATCCTGCTGCTCATCGTGATGCCCTTCCTGAAGGGCAGGATGGATGCACCGAAGGCCCCGAAGCCTGAGCCGGTCCCGCCAGCGCCAGAGACGCCAAAGACACCGTAGACGGCGACGAGCAGGACAGAAGCCGGAGTAAACCCCTTCCAACCATTTACTTTTTCAATACTCTCTCACTTGGCAAAGCCTTATACACCTCGCATCCAATCGGCTGGCGATGGTCCAGGAGAAGGCGGCTGTCATCGGCCTTGGATATGTCGGGATACCCCTTTCCGCACTTCTGGCGAGCAAGGGGTGTGATGTCGTGGGCATCGATGTCCTCCAGGACAGGGTCGCCCTCATAAACGCAGGCAAACTACCTCTAAAGGGGGACGAGCCCGGACTCGCGGAGATGCTTTCGAAGGTCGTCAAGAAGGGCAAGCTCAGGGCAACGACCTCCTACGGCTCCTGCAAGGACCGCACGGTCATCTTCATCTGCGTCGACACGCCCATCGATGCCGACAAGAGGCCTGACTATTCGAGGCTCAGCACGGCTCTCGTCGGCATAGGGAAGAACATGCGGAAGGGCGCAATGGTCGTGGTGGAATCGACCCTGGCGCCGGGGACGATGCTAGGCCTGGTCGCGAAAGCGCTGGAACGCGAGAGCGGGCTCAAGCTGGACCGCGACTTCAAACTGGCCCACTGCCCGGAGAGGGTCATGCCGGGCAGGCTTCTGTACAACATCACCAACTACGACAGAGTCATAGGTGGACTCGACAAGGAAAGCCTGCGGAGGGCAGTCGCAATCTACTCGAAACTCACAAAGGGCAAGCTGCACACGACGGACCTCACGACGGCGGAGATAGTGAAGACCGCTGAGAACGCATACAGGGACGTGCAGATCGCCTTCGCGAACGAGGTCGCTCTGATATCGGAGAAGCTCGGAGCCGACGCATTCGAGGTGAGGAGGCTAGTGAACACATGTCCCTTCAGGGACATGCACATCCCCGGGGCAGGTGTCGGCGGCCACTGCCTTCCGAAGGACCCTTGGCTCCTGGCTCAGAGCGGGAAAACGGCCAACCCGTGCCTCATTCCCACGGCGAGAGCGGTCAACGACTCGATGCCATATCATGTTCTCGACCTCGCGTCTGAGGCAATGGAAGCAGCTGGCCGGAATCTAGATGAATCCGTTGTCGCCGTCATGGGAGCGTCTTTCCTGCAGGATTCGGGAGACCCCAGGAACTCACCGTCCATACCAGTCATCGAATCGCTCAAATGCGCGAGGGAGCTCCGGGTCCACGATCCGTATCTCGATGAGATCGCCGGTGTCAGGATAACGAAGGATGCCAAGAAAGCCGTCTCAGGGGCGGACCTCGCCGTATTCATGGTGTCGCACAAAGCGTATCAGAAGTTGTCTGCCCCGACGCTCAAGAAGTTGATGAGATCGGCCGTGGTGGTCGACGGCCGGAATCTGTTCTCGCCAGAGAAGATGCACAAGGCGGGCATCGTCTATCGCGGAGTTGGCAAGAAAGTCATCTCATGAGCTCTGCAAGACCTTCTTGGAGCGATATCCTAACCTTGAACCCGAGCACTCCCCGCACCTTCGCGTTGTTCGACATGCTCTCCTTGATGTCGCCCACCCTCGGAGAAGTGAACTCCGGCTTCAGCGGAAGGCCAGATGCTGCGATCGCCTTCTGCGCCAGGTCGAGGACGCTCGTCGACAGGCCGCTACCGCAGTTGAACAATTCGCCATTCAGGTCCTTCTTCTCGAGAACGAGCTTGAGCATCGAGGCCACATCGCGCGCGTGTATGAAGTCTCTTGTCTGTCTCCCGTCGCCTTCTATGATCGGAGCCTTCCCAGCCTTGAGGCGAGCGATGAACTTCGTGATCACGCCCGAGTATGGGCTCTGAGGGTCTGCTCTCACTGAGTAGAAATTGAAGGGCCTGACCGAGGCCACCTCCATCGAGCTGGTTTTGGCGTAGGCGAGCGTGTACTTCTCGCCCGCCAGCTTGCTTGCACCATAGTTGCTGATAGGCAGCGTCGGATGGCTCTCGTCTATTGGTATGTATTTTGGCGGTCCGAAGACGGCCGCCGAACTGACATAGATGAACCTCTTGACGCCGGCCGAAACGCTCTCATGGAGCAGGTTCACGGTGCCGAGAACGTTCGTGCGGGCGTCCGAGAGAGGGTCCTCGAGAGACTTTTCGACACTTACCTGGGCGGCGCAGTGGATCACGGCGTCCACACCGCTGATCGCGTTCCGCACGTCCGCAGGTTCCGTTATGTCCCCATTGATCGAGATCCCCTTGAGCGACTCGAATGGCTGCGGCCTTATGTCCATACCCACAATCCTGTGACTCGGCACAAGCAGCTCCGAGACATAGGAACCGAGCTGCCCAGAGCTGCCCGTGACCAATACCTTCATGGACAAGTCAATCATGCAGAGAGGATATCTAACTTTCCGGGACGGAACTAGCAATCACTCGATCTTGACCTTCTTTCCGGATCTCATGGACTCCAAGGCCGCCTCTGCAATCTTCAATGTCTCGATCGCCGTCTCCCCCGCTACCAAGGGCTCCTTTCCGTCTTCTATAGCGGCAATGAAGTCTGCCAGCTCCCTCTTTAGGGGCTCCTCCTTCTTCAGAGCTATTCTTCGCAGGTCGAACTCGAGCGGCACATTGAACAGGTTGCCGCTGTCGAACTGCTTGAAGGTCGATGAGCACACGAGCGCCGCCTGGTCCATGTAATCCGCCTCCACGAAGTTCTTGCTGCAAGTGAGAGCGAGTTTTCGTACCTTCATCGGAGTCAGCCAGTTCACCTCGATGAATCCCGTCGTCCCACCTTCGAAATCGATAAGTATGTTCGCATGGTCCTCGTACTTGACGCCTTTGCCATGACCTCCTAGAGCATAGACGGATTTCGCAGGCCTGCCCACTACGTGCTGGACGACATCGATGTCGTGGACTCCGAGGTCCATTATGACCCCCACGTCGCGTATCCTGGACGGCATCGATGAGACGCGCCTCGTTGCGGCCGTGATTAGCTCGCCGAAAATCCCGGAATTGAGGCTCTGCTTCACAAAGGAGACAACAGGGTTGTATCTCTCAGTGAAGCCTCCGGCAAGGACGACCTTGTTCTTCTTAGCAAGGTCCACCAGCTCCTTGAGTTTCTCAGAGCTGCCGGTCATCGGCTTCTCAAGCAGGACATGCTTCCCGGCGCGAATGGCCTCCTGGGCGATCTTCTCGTGCGTGCCCGTGGGGGTGACGATAATGACGGCATCCACTCCAGTCTTCAGCAGCTCTTGGTAGCCCAGGAAATGCTTGATGGAGTGCTTCTCAGCCACCGTCTTCGAAATCTCAGGAACGATGTCGGATACGCAATCCAAGAGACCTTTCTCGGCAAGTATCCGCGCATGGTTCTGGCCCATGGAGCCGACGCCGATGACCCCTACGCGCATGCCAGTGCAATGCGCCTTGTCGGTAATAATCCTTGGGGGGAGAACCGTGAAAGGCTTATTACTGAAGCATCCCATTCACGGGCGGTAGGATAATGAAGAGGAAGCTGATGGACATTCTAGCGTGCCCCGTCTGCAAGACGCACCCACTCGAGCTCACGGTCAAGCGGGAGGATGACAAGGAAGTTGTGGAGGGCGCGATCAGATGCCCTAAGTGCAAGGTGGACTATCCCATCGAGGACGGCATACCGAACATGCTGCCGCCCGAGAAGTGATATTGTCAGGTCTTTCTGACGGCGGACTGCGACTCGAGCATCCACTTCAGTAATTCCATGGTCTGGCTAGCGTACCCGTCGAGCTCTTTTTCGATGGCATCCTTCTCAGAGTCTCTGCGGACCAAGCCGTCCGGGATTTCGTACTCGAAAGAATAGGTTATCAGCACCTTGTCGGGCAGCTGGAAGAAGTCCCATGAGAGCTTCGATTTGATGCCGCGCGTCGCCCTGAACAGGATCCGCTTATTCTTGACGAACTCCACCAAGTCCAAGGTCGACACGATCTCAGTCTTAGATACCACCATGACGGTCTCGAGAGATGTCCCAGGACCATATGCAACCATGCTGACGGGTTTGATGTCCACGAACATGGGCATGAAATTCTTGAAGTTGCTCCAGTCTGCCACGTACTCGAAGGCTTCCTCGATGGTGCACGTTACAGGCAAGTTGCGCTTTGAGATGGGCATCGCGTATCGGGATATGTACGATTTGGATGGTATTTAGCCGTTCGTCTGAACACGCCTCAGACCATGTCTCTTCTGCTCGTAGCACAGAAAGGGACGTTGCCAGGCGGAGACTGCAACAGATTGATATGTCCGGTGCACCGTCCCAGTTGAGCCGAACAAAGTGGTGATGCGGAGTGGTGAGCCAGGTGAAGGTGCTCGTCGCGGACGAGATCTCGAAGAGCGGCGTGGAGATGCTGAAGGCACAGGGATACAAGGTCGATGTCAGGACCGGGCTCAAAGAGGATGAGCTGGTCAAGATCATCAAGGATTACGACGTGCTGCTTGTCAGGAGCGCCACTAAGGCTACTCGCAAGATCATAGAGGCGTCCAAGCTGAAGATCATCGGCAGGGCTGGAATCGGCGTGGACAACATCGATGTCGACGCAGCGACCGAGAGGGGCGTGCTCGTCATGAACGCGCCGTCAGGGAACGTCATATCCACGGCAGAGCTGACTGTCGGCCTGATATTCGCACTCGCTCGGAGAATCGCCCAAGCGGACGCCTCCATGAAGAAGGGCGAGTGGAAGAGAAAGGAAATGAAGGGCGTCCAGGTACAGGGAAAGACCCTAGGAATCATTGGCCTGGGCAGGGTCGGTCAGGAAGTCGCAAAGAAGGCCCAGACCCTCGGCATGATTGTGATCGCATACGACCCCCTTGTATCCCCTGAGGTCGGCGCGAAACTGCATGTAAGACTGCTCACTCTCGACAGGCTGCTTCAGGATTCGGATTTCATCACGCTCCACACCCCTCTGACACCTCAGACGAAGGACATGATAGGGAAGAACGAGCTCGCCATGATGAAGAAGACCGCCATGCTGATAAACTGCGCCAGGGGCGGGGTCGTCAACGAGGATGCGCTCGCAGAAGCGCTGGCCCAGAACAAGATCGCGGCAGCCGCGCTGGACGTTTACGCCAACGAGCCGCCGAGTGGCTCGAAGCTGCTAACGCTACAGAACTTAGTGCTCACACCGCACCTGGGAGCGACGACGAACGAGGCCCAGGAGGAGGTGGGCTCGGAGATCGCGGAACAGGTCATAGCATACCTGAAGGACAGCGTTCTGAAGAATGCGGTCAACCTGCCAGCGAGGCTGGATCCGGAGCTCGTGCCATACATGCCGCTTGCCGAGAAGCTGGGCACGTTCGCATCACAGCTCGGGAAGTGCAGCGCTGGGAGGATCGAGATCCTCTGCATGGGAAACCTGGCTAGGAAGGACATCAGGATCGTCTCGGCAAGCGTCATCACGGGCCTGCTGAAACCGCTCTCTGAGGAGTTCAATGTCAACTACATCAACGCGTTCGCCATGGCGAAGGCCCGCGGGATCGACATCGTCTCGTCCACATCGGAGGAG
Organism: Candidatus Thermoplasmatota archaeon; assembly: GCA_018814355.1. NCBI lineage: Archaea > Methanobacteriati > Thermoplasmatota > Thermoplasmatota archaeon. Next base: position 17,765 of record JAHIZT010000099.1, read on the forward strand.
GCGGGCAGGTTCGGCAACCTGATACGTGTCTCACTCCAGACGAACGGCGACAAGGTCTCGACCGCAGGCACCCTGACCACTGACAGAGGCGCTAGGATAGTCGAAGTAAATGGCAGCCCCGTGGACATCGTCCCCGAGGGATATTTCCTGCTGATCGAGCACATGGACAAGCCCGGAATGATAGGCAAGGTAGGGTCCATACTCGGAGACAACGATGTCAACATAGCCAGCATGGAAGTCGCAAGGGCTCAGACCAGGGGACCGGCTATGATGATCCTCGAGCTTGACGATGAGCTCAAGACGGATGTCTTGAGGAAGGTCCGGCAGATAACGGACCTGAAGTCAGCCATCGCAATCAAGCTTTGAGACAGGTTCTGTAAATCATCGGGTGGTGGCCGTTGGGACCACCCCTCGATGTCACTCGCTCCATTCGGCTCCGGCCGTACGCCCCTGTAAGGGGCGCAGAGGACCATCATCACGTCATGCTGGA
>JAHIZT010000100.1 GCA_018814355.1 Candidatus Thermoplasmatota archaeon
CTTCCTCGTGTAACCCTCCACGCCGGGGTCCGCTGACGCCTCTATCACCGCCAGCACATGTCGCTCCAGGTTCTTGTCCCGAAGCTGCGAGCCCATCTCGATCGAGAAGATCAGCTCCCGTATCTTTTCAACGATGAATTTGGAGAGTGGCCTTTTGGACGCATGCCTTATCATATGCATCCGTTCCTTTTCGATGAACATGTCCACAGTCCAGAACCTGGCCATACAGATGGAGGCCAGCTCTTCGATGCGTTCGCTGGAGATGTGTTTGGACTTGAATACCGAGTGCATCTCATCATAACGATTCCAGTCGGTCTCAAAGATCCGCCCTTGGGCGTCCAGATCCTCATAGAACCGAGTGCCGGGATAAGGCGTTGCGATGCCGTAGGCTGTGCTCGTGAGCCCTATCTTCTTGGCATAAGCGGGGAATCCCAGTATCTGGTCCTCTGTCTGATCGGGGAGGCCGATGACAAATGTCCCGCCTGCGTTCCCACCCCATCTCTTTATGTTGTCGACCGCTTGGATGTGCACTTCTGTGCTCATGCCCTTGGATATGGATTTGATGTCCTCCATGTGCGGACTCTCTATTCCCATCTCGAAACCCTCTATCCCCACTGCGATCATCTTCCGCACGATGTCAGGGTGCTTCGCCACCGAATCGGCCCGCACCTTGGCGCCGAAGCGTATGTCGAGCTCATGCGGAGCCAAGAGGTCGCACAGCCGCTCCACCTGCTCGGGTCTCCCCAGGAAATGAGGGTCGGTGATATCTATGCTGAGGGGCTTGTTCTTGTGGAAGGAGACTATTTTCAAGATCTCCTCCATCACATTCTCGGGAGAGCGGAAGCGCTGACGACCTTTGCTCATGGTTGGTTCGCAACAGAAAGTGCATCTGCCAAAACACCCTCTAGATGTCGTCAAGACGTCGTACTCTCGGTCTCGCAGCAGCCTTGTACCATAGGCATACCTCCTAAGGTGCCGAGCGGGAAAAGGGAGGCTGTCCAGGTTCTCAATGAACTCTCGATCAGGGTTATGGATTATTTGCTCCTTCTTCCTGTACGAGACGCCCCGCACGCCTTGTGGTTCTCCTTTTTCGACCAGCTCCCGCATGGTGATTTCACCCTCGCCACGGACTACCAGGTCCACCTGGGGCTGCGATAAAAGCTCATCTGGGATGGCTGTGGGATGATATCCGCCCAATACGGTCAAGGCCCCTTGACTCTTGGCCAACCGCGCGATTTCCAGACCTTCGCTGTGCTCCGTGGCTGACATCGTTATCCCCACAAGGTCAGGGTCCAGGGCCATCAATGACTCCTTGACAGCTTCTTCGAAAGGCCTATGCTCCATCTCAAGGTCCAAGATGGTCACATTCTCTACGATATCCTCCACCGTGGCAGCAATGTATTCAAGCGCAGTAGGAATCAGGTCGAATGCATAGGAGAGGCCGTGTCTGCCAGAAGGCTCGACCAAAAGGACTCTTTTGAATGACATGGCTCAGCTTCACCTATCACTGCTCGATAAGAGCCACCATTATTAATAGCAAACGAAGATGACCAGAACTTGGTCGCGCCCCGATGACTCCGATACCCTGGCTCTGCCCCATCATTGCGTCTTCCCTCATTCTCCCGCCCCGCCTTCTTCCATAAGGTTGAGCGCTGAGCAGAAGCGGTTCTATAAGGAAGCCGGAGAGAGGTTCAAGGAAAAGGACTGATCTCGGGGAGTGTCGGTCTTTCCCTTCTTTTCCTGAGGCTTATGGCCCACCCTTGCGATACCTCAAGAACGCCACCAGAAGGAGCGTCAGAGCGATCACAGGGACGACCTCGTATTCTGGTATCAGCGTGTTGCCCGCGGGTTCGAACACCATCACATAGAACTTGGCATCGCTCAGGGTGACATTCTTCGGGTGCTCAATCAGGATACCGTCGTCCGGTGCCCAAGTCCCGGCCCTCCAATCCTGGACCATGGCGTCGGTCCCGTTCCACGTGACCCCTGAGGGATAGGAGCAATACTTCGTCTCACCAGAGAGCACGATCAGGCCCTGCCCATGGTACCGCACCTCGCTGATGAGCCTCCCGGTGCTCTCTCTGATGGCAATCGTCGCGTTCTCCCCAC
>JAHIZT010000101.1 GCA_018814355.1 Candidatus Thermoplasmatota archaeon
GATACGTGATGCTCTGCCAGACTACCGGCCCGGTCACGCCCCATGAGGTGTTCTCAGTGAACCGGAGGTACTCTACCCTGAAGGCGTAGCTGTGGGTCCTCGGCGTGGCGTTCGCCGGGATCGACATGCTCATGGTGAACGTCGCGAACTCGCTAGGGCTCAGCCAGGTCGAGTTCGAGGAGACGTCCTTCCTGAGCCAAGTATTGGGTGGAAGCCAAGAGAAGTACGATGAGATGTTGGTCACCATCACCTTGCTGGTGAAGTCCGGGTTGTAGAACATCGCGTTCGTGACCATGAGCATTACCGAGAAGTTCTGTCCCTGGTCGTAGGTATCGAGCGCCGGGGAGAAGTCCGAGATGATATCTATCCGGTCGTCGCTCTGCCCTGCACTGAACGGTGCCGCGGCCGATAGCAGCGATGCGAACGCAGATGCGGCTACTAGACAGGCAATGACGCTACGAACCACGCTGATCTCCCCTTCCCATACACGGCTAGTCAGTAGTCAGATGTGTAGGTACGTTATCGAAGGCCATCTACATATAGTACACTGCGGGCGCTGCGGGGGCCATCAGACGAGGACCCTCTTCTCGTCCTTCGTGACGTTCAGGACCACCTGCGTGTAGGTCCTGTCGACGTTCTCGTGGTCGAGGACCTTCTTGACGAAAGTGTTCAGCTCCCCCCTGTTCTGGAACCGGGCCATCACGATCGCATCCCATTCCCCGGTCGAGTCGAACACGGCGAAAACACCCGTCTCCTTCGCGAGATCGCGCTCGGTCTCCACTATCCTGCCGTGGATGACCTTGATGCCTATGACCACCATGATGTCGTAACCCAGCTTCGCAGCGTCGACGATGGGCATGTAGCCTTGGATTACGCTAGCCCGCTCCATCGCCCTGATCCTGTTCGAGACCGTTGTGAGAGAGACGTGCAGCTCCTTGGCGATGTCCCGGAAGCTCTTCCGCGCGTTCTCGTTCAGGCTCCTTAGGATATCAATGTCCAAATCATCCAATTTGAGTGAGCCAGCATCGTCCTGACGGGCCGTCATCGCATGCTCGAACGTCTTTTGATTTATAAATACTTTGCAGATTAGGGTACATGTGATGGTCAATATCGTTGTCAAATGTGAATGGATTGGTCAAATGAACATATTTCTTCAAATAAACTTGATATATGGTCATGGACATAAGGTACACCACGGGAGGCCAGAAGAACATGCCCGGCGACTCAACGTGTTTCGACGAAAGGATCAGAAACTGGGACGAGGAATGGGTGTCTCAACTGTTGGAGGAAGCTCTGAGGCTGAAGAACAAATTCGGCAACACGAAGCCCCCTGCTAGACACAAGTCCCCTCGGTCGTGAACTTCGGTCCTAGGTTTTCATCGGCGCACTCTGAGAATGCGCATGCTCGTCGTGCGACTCTTTGATGTTTCTGAAGTATGCGAAGAAGATGAGCGATGCGACTATGTAGAACGCAGCCGTGATGTAGAACGGCCCCACCTTCGTGTAATTGCTCGCCCAGAGGAATCCTGCTATGAAATACGACGCCGAGAAGGCCAGCTGCCATGCGAGCTGGCTGATAGCGAGGAAAGATGCGCGTATCTGCTCCGATACGATGTTCATCACATACGCGTTGAGGACCGGCGTTGGCACGAGCATCAGGAAAGACCTTACCGTGAAGAGCAGCGCGACCACGAGCAGGACCGGGGAGTACGGAATCAGCAGAAGGGGGATGCAAGACGCTAGCTGGCAGACCGTTATGAGAGCGACGCTCCCCCTGTAGCCCGCAAAGATTGGGACCACGAACCATCCAATAGCGATCACTGCGTTCGAGAGAGTGAAGATCCCCGCTACCCACGAGTCGGACGCCCCCAAGCCTTTGTTGAAGATTATCGGGAGCCACGGTATGACGAAGCCCGCTCCCGCGCCGATCAGCGCGTTCTGGAAGCAATACACGTACAGGCGTCCACGCATCCTCTTGTCGAAGTGGATCGTGAGCTTCTCCGACCTCTTCTTCGTCTCCTTGACCCTCATGACGTAGAAGAGCGGGATGACAGCGCAGACGGCAGTGATCAGGAAAACGTAGCCGAATCCCTGCGAGAGCTTGATCCCGAAGTCCTTCTCCAGAAGAGGAGGTCCGAAGATGCCCAGGAAAGTAGCGATCGTCAGGCCGATCTGGTTGACGAACCCTTGGACGCCGTAGAAGAACTTCATGTTGACAGCGGTGGTCTTCGCGGCCATCAGAGCCATCAGAGACGGCCATATGAGAGACCCACCTAGGCTGGTCAAGCTGTAGCCGAGCGTGAAGACCGCCAGATTCTTCTCCGTTACGAACAGGATGCAGCCAAGGGCCTCGGCGACAAGGCCCACGAGGAACAGTTTCTTCCTGCCGAATGCGTCCGCGAGGTAACCGCCGAAGATGTATGTGATCACCCCGACGGCCGATCCCAATCCTCCCATGAGCCCGATTTGTTGGGAGCTGAACCCGAGCGCCGCCCAGTAGTATATGAGGACATACCAGAGGACCCCTCCCGTGATGCCCGTGAAGAAAGAAGCCTTCACGAGCCATCTCTCCTCCTTGCCGGACCCTGAGTAGTACTTCGCCGTCGCGCGAGCACCGTCCTGGCTGGTGCGCGCAAACAATGCAAACGGGCCGGAGGATTTCTCTGTCAGAGGGTAAACCCCGCAGGGCCCGGAACGCGTCTGCTGGTATTAACCTCGCGCTGGAACAACGACTGTTTATGGTTATCTTTATCCAGTAGGATTATCTACCATCTCGCGATGGAGTGGACCTGGGAAGGATTAGTATCCGCGTTCGACAGGCTCGCACCTGACGGCACGCCGAAGAGGAAGCTGCTGCAGATAATCTCGATTATTCTCGTGATCGAGGGTTTGTCAGTCCTCGCCCTGTTCTCATATCAGGGCGCAGCCGTCGGCATATCCTCGCTAGCGCTGGGCATGCTCTTGCTGGTCCTCCTCAATCCTGTCAGGAAGCCCGGCCGAACAGAAGAGGCAGAAGTCAAACCCAGCGACGTCCGACAAGCGCCCCAGAAGGACCCTCCTGGCATCGTGCTGATCAAGTGGGTGTTGAGGCGCGAGATCAGCGGCTACTTCTTGATGGCCTTGGGAGCGGCCGCGATCGTGTCCGTGGTCGTCTGGAACAGCTTTCTGTCCGAGAGTCCCAGCTACGGTGACCTGGACACGCTCACGATCATGTTCGGAGGCATACTCATCATCTTCCCTCTGTTGTTCGAGAAGTTCGAGGCCGAGGCTTCCTTCTCCCTAATATTCCTCGGGCTGGTCGTGCTCTTCCTGGTCGTGCCTCAAGCAGTGATGTCCGTGTACGGTGGCACCGGCTCGTCCGTGGGCAACGCCTACGTCCACTACATGCTCGCCGCCCCTTTTGCCGGCGCGCTGGACCTCATCGGGATCGATGCGAGCTCCCAAGGCAACTTGGTCACGATGCAGTTCCACGACGGGACCGTCCAGACTCTGGCCATATCCGCGTACTGCGTGGGTCTCTACTCGTTCTCCATATTCCTAGCTGCGTTCTTCTCGTTCGTTCTTGTGTTCGAACGCCTCCCCGTCAAGGTGCTTACAATCGTGCTCTCGGTCGGCCTTGTCATCGCATACCTCGGGAACCTGTTCAGGATGGTCATAATCGGGATCGTCGGATACTACAGAGGCCTGGATGCTCTTCTGTGGGCGCACGAGAATGCCGGATGGATCATATTCCTGTCTTGGTCCGCTGTGTTCTGGTACCTCCTGCTGGGCTACACCTCCAGGCATCGTTCAACCGACTGACACATCCTGCTCTGTAGAAACCCTTTGAAATGCGACATTCTGGAAAGATAGAGACGTCGGCAAGATATGGCCCCTCCCAAGAGCCAGCCAATGATCTTTGCGGGATCACTGGCTCCTGGGATGGGATAGCC
>JAHIZT010000102.1 GCA_018814355.1 Candidatus Thermoplasmatota archaeon
CGCTCGAAGTAGTTGAGCCAGGGTTTCAGCGTCGACCTTGTCGGTCTTGACCCTGGCTTCTGCGATCGCCCGGACCTTGAGCGGGTGAGCCAGCTGTACCTCGAACCCTCTCTTCTCGATTCCCTCGTAGATGAACTCCCACATGCCCGTAGACTCGAGGACGAACTTGGCATGTTTGATACCAGCTAGGAAGACATCCAGGCTCTCATGAGTGGACGGGAACCTCTCGTTAGAGAGGGCCCGTCCTCGTTCATCGATCACGCACGCCTGACAGAATTCTTTATGCACGTCCAGTCCTATGTATAGCATGGCCTACTCGCCTCCGATTCGTATTGAGGCACTGGGAATCCAACCTCGTTGCTACGAAATGGCGAGTGGCCTCTTCTACATACCATCCCTATGGTCTTTCCCTCATGGGCGACACAAGTCTTGTTCTGTGGTCTTTCCTTCCGTGTGTCGTCTACCCCGATTGCGCTCTCTCAGTCCCCTAAAGACTGCCAGCCCAAGACTAGCAGAAGCATCTTATGGCCGAAATGGCTTCAGCTGTCCGGAGGAATCCGTAGCATGTGCAAACCCATTGGTCTGAATCAGAGACTCTGGATCGGACTGCTCTCCTTCTTGGCATGCTTGATTCTTGTGGAATACATCATTCCATTTGGCTCGTTCGACGCTGGCCCCGCATCATCATTATTGACCGTGATTACCGGTCTATTTCTTGGTGCCATTGTCTCAAAGGCGATATATGACCACATTAATCGAGAGTCGCAGAAGCGACAGTGGAGACATGATTACGCACTCACAAGGGTAAAGGAGATCTATGCCCCCCTTTGGGACGAGACAATGGATGCCCTGACGGCATTGAATGACTACAGAGAACCGAGGAACCTTTATTCCGAGTACAGGAGCGTTGATGGCCAAAGGGACGCACAGATGGGGTTCAGACAGATGGAAGATTCTCACCTTGGTCTGTTCATAGACGGAAACGCAAGGGATTTGTTAAAACATTTCCACGATTCTTTGGACAATTATCGCTCGGCAAACTCTGTGGCGTGGAGAGACATTCACGTAGTTTTGGAACAGAACGTCCAGAAAGTGATGGAGAAGTACAGTTCTCAAGGAAGTCCAAACGATATGATTATGGCGTATCAAAGTCACCTCAGGGTTGTATTTGATGCACAGGCTGACGTCCGCTCCTCAAGGGATCAGTACTCCTCTGCGCATGAATTCATCAGTCACTCAAGGCAAGCTGCGCATGAAGATTATGGTGAGACTCTGACCGCCCTTAGGAACCTCGAATCTGTGGAGAGCGTACGCAACGCACGTGGAGCAGCAGTGGTCAAGGGTGCAAAGGCACTTGGCCGCCTCAAGGACATCATCAACGATCCTTCCAGCGTTGTGCTGGACTTCGACGAAGGTCGGCTTTAGGGGATGCCCACGCAGCAGGTGAGGGACGTAAGTCTTCTTCTGTTCCGTCTAATTGATGAAATAGGTGCCAGGTGAAGGACATAAGCCCCTTGGAACCCCGCATGTTTGAGCGTGATTCATGCACGATTGAATCTGAGATATGGGGGATTGTGCCCATTCGCCCGTTCTTGCCTTTCAGGCTATGAAGGTCGCCATCCTTTCTCTATGGTCTTCTCCGAAGCGAGGTTCAGACCCCTTTTCGTCATCTCAGAAGGTTATCAGTGCACAGGTCACATTCGTTACCACGCCAAAGGGATAGCTGCTTTGTGGGATCTTGGCATCAATCGTGTAGGATTAGGCCTCTCCAGGACTCAGAGAAATCGCCAGTGATGCGTAACCAGTTTGGTTTCCAACTTGAGCCGAGCCTCTTATCGTTGCGTTTCCTACAGCATCGCCTTCGTTCATGACAGTCACTGAGAAGGTCACCTTCACATACGATTCAGGGCCCCAGTAAGCCAATGTCTCATAGTCCCACGATACCATCTTGATTGCTGGCTTGGGTCCTATCTGGCCTATCGCTAGGACCACCACAAGGACAACGACAAGAATGCAGATAACCGCGACCAACGCCTTTTCTCTCGCAGTAACATGGGAAGGCGCCGCTGGCGCAGGTGCTGGTAGCGCATTGCCACAGGCACCGCAGAACTTCTGGCCTTTGGGATTCTCTGCTTCGCATTTCGAGCACTTCATAGCCAATTCCCTACCTGAACCGCCTTTCCTCCCTATGTTGAGGAGGTCCTTGCGGCTTCTTCCTAGTCTAATCCTTCTACTCTTGATTTGCCTCCTGTTTATGATCTCGGAGGGGGTTGTCGGACAAGCCTCTATTCGCGGTCTATGCCGCACTATGGCATCTTCGTCCTTTTGTCAGGGA